>JAQUZV010000276.1 GCA_028691155.1 Victivallales bacterium | reverse complement strand
CTCACCGAGGTTCACCGGCAGCAACGCCATAGCGACGGCAATTCCTTCGACCGGGTGCTCGGGACGGCCTGTGAACGGTTGGGGCAACATCTCGACCGGCGCTTCGATCTGGCGGAATTTTGCCGGCGGCAGGGCTGGGGCTACGAATCATTCCGGAAAAAATTCAAGGCGGAACTGGGGATTTCCCCCGGACAGTACCGCATCCGGCGGCGGATCGATGCCGCCGGTGAAATGTTGAACCGACACGATTTATCCATCAGGGAAATTGCTTTTCGGCTGGGTTATCGTTCGCCGTATGAATTTTCGTCCCAGTTCAAGGATTGCACCGGTTTGTCGCCGTTGCAGTTCCGCAACGGCGGACATCGGGCGGCTCCGGCGGCGGAACGGGAGGACGCCGGCGCGAAAACTCAGGATTGGCGTCGTTCAAAATAGGCCACAAACATTCCCACGGCGATGCGGAAAGTCCATTTGAGCGCCTCCAGTAGCGGCAGCAACGGATTGAGATGGTGGGCGGCACAGAAATCCGGATGATCGGCGTTCCAGTCGATGAAGGCGCCGTACATGTCGTCGGCCAGCGGCAGGCGGCGCAACGATTTCATCAGTTCGGGGTCGCTTTGCAGCGGTACGTTGCCGTCGAACATGCCGCGGCTGTCGAGATTGAATTCCTGGCGGCAGCGCCAGCACGACACCGCTTCCGCCGCCTTGGCCAGGACGAACACAAACAGCGCATGGACTTCATCCTGATCCAGCGACGGATTTTCCCGCAGCGAGGAATATTCGCCGATGCGTCCGGTCATCATGACGAAGAGGCTTTTTTCACCTTCCGCCAGTTCGGGAATTACGGCCAGGGGACCCTCCAGGTAGTGGTGCTTTTTAGCGGCCGCAATCATGGCCGCGGCGATTTCCGTATATTTGAGGTTGTGATCGGACACGATGTTTTCTCCGCATGTTGACAATGTTGTTTTTCTGCCGCAACGTATATCGTGCCGGCGGCAAATGCAAATTTTTCTCCGGTTTTATTCCGGCCGGTTGGGAATGAAAGGGGGCGGCGCGGCGAAATAATGTCGAAAAGCGGCGGTGAGACTGTGGTTGCGGCGAACTTTGCCGCAATTTCCCGGTCTAATGTCCATAATGGCGGGTCCGGCGGTTGACGCGGCGGTCGTTGCGGGGGTAATTGGTGAAAAATCCATGCGGCGGCAAATTGACAAGCCGATAAAAGGAAGGTATTTTAAGATATTGCGGCAAATAATTTCCAGTTTAAAGCCGGTGAGGAAAAAGTGAAAAAAATATTTGGGGTGTTGACGACGTTGGTCCTGGCGCTGCCGTTATGGGGCCGGGTTAATATTTCGCTCGAACCGGAAACAATCATGGCGGGAGAGCCGGCGCGGGTGGTCATCCACAGCGACGAAGGCGGAGAACTGCGCATTGTGCAATTGCCCGACGTAACCGGGTTGAAATGGTCGTCGGCATCGCCGTCGGTGTCCAATAACATTAGCATTGTCAATTCACAGCGGGTTACTTATACGACGGCGGCATACGAATTTACCGTTGCCGAACCGGGACAATATGTCATTCCGGAGATGATTGTTGCCGCCGGGGATAAAAAGTATCGGACGCGGGAGTTTCCCATGGACGTGAAGAGTCGCCGGTACCGGGTCCAGCGCCGCAATGGCACGGCCCAGGACGAGAATATCGATCGCCTGGTGTTTCAGCGTCTGGAATTGCCGTCGGAACCAAAGCACTGGTATGTCGGCGAAGAGATCCCTCTGACGGTGAAGGTTTATATTGCCGACTCCATTCAGGCCCGGTTGCGGACCTGGCCGGAAATCAATCTCGATAAGGTGATTTTCCGTGATTACGGTAATGTCGGCGGTCAGAACCGTAATTTTGCCCCGCCACGGCAGGATACGGAAGAACAGGGCGATTATCGTTATGCCACGGTGTCTTTTTCCTCCGCGTTCCGACCGTTGGCCGCCGGAACCCTGAACGGAACGATAGCCACGGCCGTCGAGGTTATGATTCCCGACTCCGATCGCGACCGCGATGATTCGTTCGGTATGATGATGATGCGTTCGCCGTATCGGACGGCGTTGCGGCGGCTGACTTCGACGATCGGTCCGATTGAGGTGTTGCCGTTGCCGAAGCCGCCGGAAGATGCGGTTTTTACCGGTTTGGTCGGCGACTGGAAATTGACTTTCAAGCTTACTCCGGAAAAAATCAAGGTGGGCGATACGGCTACTTTGACCGTCGCTATCCAGGGGCAGGGGTCGCTGGAAACGTTGCATCTGCCGCCGCTGGAGCTGCCGGGATTCCGGGTTTATCCGCCGGAAATCGTCAAGAATGCCGATCGTGGGAGTGCCGAAGCCCGCTATGTGTTGGTGCCCACGGAGCCGGGGCCCCACGAAATCAAATTGCATTTGGCGGTGTTTCAATGTCAACAGGGACAGTACCGCGGTTTTGATTTTCAGCAGAAAGTTCAGGTGGAGAAGTCCGATGCTCTGACATCGTCGGATGAAGTCTTTGTCGGCTCCCTGCCCGACAATGCGGCGTCAGTCGGCGATAAATCCGGTTTGAAACGCCCCAAAACCAGTATTATCTATCTGAAAAAACGTCCTGCCGGCGGGGTGGCGCTGCCTTTGTCCGGGAATTATGTGTTCTGGTATTGGTTGCTGGGATTGCTGGGTCCGGTCGTTATGATTGTTACCGAATGGCGTTGTCGTCGTCGGCAGCGTCTGGACGCCAATCCCGACCGGCTGCGGCGCGCCGATGCCGCTTCCCGCCGCGGACAGGTGGTCAAAAAACTCAAAACCGTCGGCGACGAAGAGCTTTGTGCCGCCATCAATCAGGATGTGGTTCCTTTTGTCAATGACATGATGGCGTTGCCGCCGGGGATTTCGGCGATGGAACTGGTGGAGCGGTTGCAGCAGAGCAATCCGGAGATGGCGGAATGTCTGCGTCATGCCGGCGGCGCCGGTTATATGCCCGGTGCGTTGGCGATCGGTCCGGAGGAATTACGGCGCAAAGTCATAGCGGCGGTCAAACGTTTTGCCGTAGTTCTTCTGATGCTGGGGACGCTATTGCCGTTGTCGGCCGTTTCGTCCCCGGTGGCGACGGTTTCGGTCCCGACGGCGAAGGAAATAAATTCCGCGGCCACGGCGCGGACCGCTTATGACCGGGGACAATTTGCCGCCGCCGCCGCCTATTACCGCCGCGAACTGGCGGCGCATAATCCCGATCCGGCGTGGCTCTTCAATCTGGGGAATTGTCTGCTGCAGCAGAAGAAATACGCGTCGGCGCTGGCATGTTATGAACGGGCGGCCCGGTTGGCTCCCCGTGACAGCGATATTGAAGAAAATCTCAATTTTGTCCGTTCGCGGTTGAATCTGCCGCCCAAAGGCGGGATTCGGCATCCTCTGGAGTTGATCCGGACGTTACGCGACCGTCTGCGGCCCGATCAGTGGCTGCTGGTTCTGGCCGGGTGCTGGACCTTGTGGTTTCTGCTGATG
>JAQUZV010000275.1 GCA_028691155.1 Victivallales bacterium | reverse complement strand
CCGTCCCGTTCGATCTTGGCCCGCAGGATAATCTTGCCGTTGCCGTCGTCGTATTCGGAGGCATCCATCAACCCGCCCTGAAGGAAGTCGGGATAAAGTTCGAAGTCCCGCCCGCGCAGACAGGCAATCTGGGCCTGAAGCAGTTCATTGAAATTATGCGGCATGATTTTAGTGGCCATCCCCACGGCAATGCCTTCCGCTCCGCCCATCAGCAACGCCGGCAGTTTGACCGGCAGCGTGACCGGCTCCTTGTTGCGGCCGTCATAAGAATCGACCAGCGCCGTAATATCGTCGTTGAACAGCACTTCCCGCCCCAGCGGCGACAGCCGGCATTCGATATAACGGGCCGCCGAAGCCTCGTCGCCAGTCAGGATATTACCGAAATTCCCCTGCCTATCGATAAAATATTCTTTGTTGGCCAGAACCACCAGCGCCCCGCCGATCGAAGCGTCGCCGTGCGGGTGGAACTGCATGGTGTGCCCGATAACATTGGCCACTTTATGAAATTTACCGTCATCCATCCGGTGCAACGACCAAAGGATGCGCCGCTGCACTGGTTTCAGGCCGTCATCGACATCGGGAATGGCCCGTTCCTTGATCACATAGGAAGCATATTCGAGAAAATTGGAATCCATCAGGTGACGCAGGAATATATTGCCGCCGGATTCCGGGCCGGACCGCCGGCCGATGGGCTCCCCGGCAGTCATTTCGCCTTCCAAGTCGTTGAAATCTTCTTCCGCCATAAATACTACCTCAAATCAGATTCGCCATGATGTGGTCGCGGCGACTGGGGGTGTTTTTCCCCATGTAAAATTCCAGCATGTCGGGAACGTTGCGCATGTGATCGACCGTTACGTCGATCAACCGCATCTCGCTGCCGATGAACTGACCGAACTCGTCGGGAGAAATTTCTCCCAGTCCTTTGAAACGGGTAATTTCCACCCCTTTGCCCAGCCCGCCCAAGGCCGTCACGGACTGATCGCGTTCCTCCCCGTCATAACAATAGCGGGTCTCCTTTTTGTTCCGGACGCGGAACAGCGGCGTTTCCAGAATGAACACATGTCCGGCCAGCACCAGTTGTTCGAAATAGGTCAGGAAGAAGGTCAGCAGCAGATTGCGGATATGCAGTCCGTCCACATCGGAGTCGGTGGCGATGACAATTTTGTTGTAACGCAGGTTTTCGACATCATCTTCGACATTGAGCGCCTGCATGATATAATAAAGTTCCTCGTTCTGATAAAGCCGATCCTGCTTTTCGTTGTGAACATTGAGCGGCTTGCCCCGGAGAGAAAAGATGGCCTGGGTATAGACGTCGCGGCTGGACACCATCGAACCGGCGGCGGAAAGGCCTTCGGTCAGGAAGATCATGGTTTTGTCGCCGAACTTGGAATTGTCGCCGAGGTGATATTTACAGTCTTTCAGCTTCGGAATTTTCAGGGACATCCGACGCGCCTTTTCCTTGGACTGCCGCTTTACCGCCTGAACCTGCTTGCGGACTTTTTCGTTCTGATTGACTTTATCCAGCACAATTTCCGACAATTCCAGATTTTTGTGCAGGTAATCGACAACCGCCTTGCGGACCGTATTGACCACCCAGGCGCGAATATCGGTGTTGCCGAGTTTGTTTTTGGTCTGGGATTCGAAAACCGGCTCCCGCAGTTTGATGGCAATCGAACCGACGATCCCGTCACGGACGTCCGGGGCTTCGAAGTTCTTGCCCGAAAATTCATTGATCGCCTTCAACACCCCCTCCCGGAACGCGGACAAATGGGTGCCGCCGTCATTGGTATACTGTCCGTTGACGAAGGAAAAATAAGTTTCTCCGAAGCTGGGGGCGTGGGTAAAGGCGAATTCCAGGGTTTTGTCCTTGTAATGGATAATGTCATACAGCTTTTCTTCGTCGATTTCCGCTTCGACCAAATCCTGCAGTCCGCTCTGGGAGTAATAGCGATTGCCGTTGAAATAGAGGGAAAGCCCGCTGTTGAGGTAGGCATACATCCACAACCGCTTTTCGATATACTCGGTCTGGAACTTATATTTCGGAAACAACTGGCCGTCGGGGACAAAACTCACGATTGTCCCGTTTTTTTCCACCGTATCCCCTTCCGTTTCTTCGGACAGGATGCCACGGGCGAAAACCGCCCGGTGAAATTTGCCGTCACGGATCGACACCACGGTAAATTCTTCCGACAGCGCATTCACCGCCTTGGTGCCGACGCCGTTCAGCCCCACGGAAAACTGGAACACGTCATCATTGTATTTGCCGCCGGTGTTGATGATCGACACACATTCGACCAGCTTGCCCAGCGGAATGCCGCGGCCGTAGTCCCGTACCGTCACCTTGTTGTCGGTCAGCGTCACGTCGATACGACGCCCCTCTCCCATGATGAACTCGTCGATGCTGTTGTCGATAATTTCTTTCAGCAGTACATAGATGCCGTCATCGGGATGATTGCCGGACCCCATCCGCCCGATATACATCCCGGGACGCAGCCGGATATGTTCCAGCGAACTGAGAGTCTGAATCTTACTCTCGTCGTAAACCGCTTCGATTTTTTCCGCTTCTTCGCTCATGCTTTCCCGTCGCGTTAACCCTGTAGAATATCATTCGGTAATATATCACCTCGGCGGAAAAACTCCAATCATATGAGGCGGTTTTTTTCTCCCCTGATTTCCGGCGCCGCCGTGATTGCGAGCGGAAAAAAAAGACGAAAGAGGGAGTGTTTCCGGATTTCCGGCCATAAAAAAATCGGGCGCATAGAATTACGCGCCCGATTGAATACCACCGATTAAGAAAACCGGCCGGCGACTACAGATTGATTTCCGTATCCGGCTGCGGCTGACCGAGGACAATCTTCTTCGGCAATGCCCACATGGAACCGGTGATGCCGTCGACGGCAAAGCCGAACGGCATAATGACATTGCCCCAGTACCACGGCGAGTAAGAAGCATCGAGCTGATGTTTCTCCGTCCCGTATTCAATGGTGTATTTTTCCCTGGCAAAGAAATCGCTCTGGGCCGGCAACACGACAATCAACGGCGTCTTGCCCTGATGGATGTAATCGCCCTTGCGATTGTAAACCTTGAACGTTTCCCCGGGGGTGGCCGAAGTAACGTCAACCGCATATTCCGATTTGGACATTTCCGTGGCACATCCGGCCAACAATGCCGTCAACCCTACCGCTGCCATTGCCGCAATAAAACTCTTCTTCATGATCCTTTCCCTTTCCTGGTTTGGTTTGGCTTCCGTGCAAAATTATCACCCTACTTCTAATTATTTTACGTGCTCAATTGAAATTGTGCAACACTTCACCGCCGCAATTATGCCGTTTTCATACCCGCACACCGCCGGACCATGCTTTCTGCGGCAGCTATATCCCGAGGTATTTGTCCACGTTGTGAGCGACAATAACACCGTAGTTGGCCGCCCCCAGCCAGCCGGACATAATAATTCCGACCGAACCGGCATGGAACAACCCTCCGACCTGCTGCGACAAATTCATGCTCAC
>JAQUZV010000274.1 GCA_028691155.1 Victivallales bacterium | reverse complement strand
AAGGTCACCGGTGCAGACCACCAGATCGGGCGGGCGGTCCAGAATGAACGTCACGGCCTGTTCCAACCGACTCGGATCATGCTGGAATTTACGGCGAAAAGTATAGTTGAAAACCCCGACCCAACGCTTGTCGACATAAGCCAGCAGGTCTTCTGCCGGCCCTCCGGCATGAATATCGGAAAAATGGATAATCCTCATGAATGCTCCGTCGGTTATTGCGGCGGCGACGGACGGATGGCTTCCCGGAACTCCGGCAAGGCGCCGAACAGCTTCTTCATCTCTTCGCGTCGGCGGTCGTCGGCCTGTTGATATTGCTGCTTCAGATACTCTACGGCAAAAAGCGGATATTCCTTGCGCCAGAGATTATTGGGACTCAAATTAACCAGATTGCGCGAAAAAAGTCCCTGGGTGATCAGGAAAAAATAGTAGCCGTCGTAATCTTCATTCTGCCGGGCCGCTTTGTTGGCCAACTGACGAATGATTTTGATCG
Source organism: Victivallales bacterium (assembly GCA_028691155.1). Lineage (GTDB taxonomy): Bacteria > Verrucomicrobiota > Lentisphaeria > Victivallales > SZUA-371 > SZUA-371. The sequence continues at coordinate 3,020 of JAQUZV010000274.1, read as the reverse complement.
GCAGCTCGCGAATCCGGAACCGGGAAACATCGCCGCCGGTCTGCGGCTTGGCATCAATGACGCCATGGCGGATGGTCCGGACGACAATCAGATCACCAACTGCAACTTCCAGATAGGTTCCGGCCAGGGCTTCGCCGCCGTTATAGACCTCATCATAAATCGAACGGCCTTTTTCCAGGCATTTCCGCATCATACCGCCCCATTCCGCCACGGCGGCGGCGGCGGTCTTTTCCGCCGGAGTGGCGTCTATTTTCAGCCGGGCCGGCATTTGCTGCAATGGCGCCAGTTTCTTTATCGCGCCGTCATAATCGTTTTTCAACAGCGAGGCGATAACTTCCCGACGCGCCGCCGCCGGTGCCGCCGCACACTGGGCCAGAAATGCCTTCTCCTGTTCCCGGCGTTCCTTACTGAGGCCGAAATCCAAACCAGTACCGCTCCCCTTCAGCCGCTGTTCCTCCAATTTCCGCTGACGGGCCATCACCTGCTGTTCCAGTTGCCGGACATATTTCATTTCGAGAGGATCGCGGGCTCCGGCCACCCGGAGAAGCTCGTCCGGACGCACATAAATCTTCAGCAGTTTCTCCAGGGCCTGGTTCTCTTCAGCGGTACCCGGCGCCGGAAATTTTTCGAAAAATTGATCCGCCATAACCAACATCTCGTCCTTTTTGTCCGGATTGGCGGTCTGGTACTGTAAAATTTTTTCGATGGCGGCCACATAAGGCGTAGCCGGCGCTTTCCGGTCCGGTGTCGACGGCCTCGATTTTGCCGGCACCCGGTCGGCGGCCGGCTGAAATTTTTCCGGTGGCGGTTTGGGCTTGCCGCCGGAAAACATCACGATCAGCAGAATTATCCCTAAAATCACCAGTCCGGCAATTCCCGCGATCAGGTGCACAATGCGGCGACGCTGTCGTTTCATTTCCAGCGTGGCAAAACTGTCCAAATCGGAAACGGTGCCGGTCGGCACCTTTCCGGTCACCATTCCGGTCAGGTGCTGATTGATGCTGTGCAGTTGTTCCCGGGTGGCGGTAACCGCCTGCGTCAATCGGGTATGGGTCGACGCCGGCCTGACCTCCTGCGTCGCCGACGGCGGCTTCTTGCCCCGACGCACCATCCGCAGATCCTCCACCAGCGATTCGGCATCCTGATAACGGTTCCGAATATTTTTCGCCATCATTTTTTCGATAATCTGCCCCACGGCGATGGGGATTTCCGGATTGACCAACTGCGGCGGCACCAGTTTTTCCTCCAGGTGCTTCCGGGCGATTTCGGTGGCGGTACGTCCTTCAAACGGAAACCGTCCGGTAATCAGGTGGTAAAAAGTGGCGCCCAGACTGTAAATATCACTGCGGACATCCATCGGCGCCCCGGTGAGATGCTCGGGACTGATATACTGCGGCGTTCCCATCACTTCATCGCTGTCGGCATCGTCAATATCTCCGGCAACCTTCGACAACCCCAGATCGGCCAGTTTGGCGCGCCCGTTCCGGGTCAGCATGATGTTGTCCGGTTTGATGTCGCGATGAACCAGCCGGGCCTCTTTCCAGGCGTAGTCGAGCGCTTCGGCAATCTGTTGAATGATGGTAATGGCCCGATCCACCGGAATCACCTTTTCCCGGGCCAGCACCTGCTTCATGGTCTCGCCGTCGATGTGCTCCATGGCAAAGTAAAAAACGCCCTCGTCCTCGCCGACGGCATAAGCCTGAACGATATGGGGATGATTCAGTTTTGCCGCCGCCCGCGCTTCCTTGATGAAATTGACGATGAATTCGGCATTGTTGGTATAGCTGTCGGCCAGAATCTTGACTGCGGCCGGACGGTCGAGCGAAATCTGATGCGCCAGGTAGACGATCCCCATGCCGCCGCGGCCCAACTCCTCCAGAATGATAAAATCGGCAATAACCGCCCCCGGCGCCAGGCGTGAACAGGGAACAGTGACAATCTCGCTGCAATGTCCACACTGGACATCCGTACCCATATCACTGTTTTCCACGGCAACAATTCCGCGACAAAATGGACACTGAAAACGCATAAATTTGAAATGAGTCTATTCTGTTATGGTTACGCCGGCCGATGCTGTTGGAAATATACATTTATCTGCGCTTAATAAAAGCGCCGATTCGATTTTCTTCCATAACTTGCGGCGGTTTTCAAACTTCGCGCCGCCGCAACCGCCCCGGTACCGCCGCGCTCCCTGCTTCCGGCGGCATCATGATCGTCACGATCATCTGCCGTTCCCGGGCGATCGTTGCGCTCGACCGCCCGCCGGAACGGAAACGATATTACAACAATCCGGCCGCTTCGTCGCAGCCCATCCGGATGTTCATGCACTGAATCGCCTGCCCGGATGCCCCTTTGGTCAGGTTGTCGATAACACCGTTGACGATCACCCGGTTGGTATGCACGTCGCAGGTGTAGGAAATATCGCAACAGTTGGACATGGTCACATATTTAGTGTCGGCCAGTCTCCCCGCCGGCAGCACCCGGACAAAACGTTCCTGCCCGTAGGCCTGCTCGTAGACGGCCGCCACCGCCTCCGGCGTACAGCCGGGACGCGCCTTCAGGAACACCGTCGAATTGATGCCGCGATTCACCGGAACCAGATGCGGGACGAAGTTGATCGCCACTTCCGCCACCCCGGCGGCAAAGGCCAGTTCCTGCTCGATTTCCGGCAGGTGCCGGTGCCGCGCCGGAGCATAGCACTTCAGACTTTCGTTGCATTCCGGAAAAATATAGGGCAGATCGACCTTCCGGCCCGCGCCCGTAATCCCGCTCATGCTGGCAATGATGATATCCTCCGGCTCCACCAGCCCGGCCGCCAGCAGCGGCGCGGTCGGGAGAATCGAACTGGTCGGATAACATCCGGCACAAGCCACCAGATCCGCGGTTTTGAGTTGTTCGCGATACCGTTCGGGCAAACCGTAAACCGCACGGGCCAGCATTTCCGGGGCCGGATGGTCACCCTTGTAATATTCTTTATATTTGACGGGACTCTTAAGCCGGAAGTCGGCGCTGATATCGAA
>JAQUZV010000273.1 GCA_028691155.1 Victivallales bacterium | reverse complement strand
TCTGATTCCGGCGTTTTATGTGGTGGTACAGTATTTGATCGACTTGAGCAAGAAGAAGAAACCCGCCGCCGCAGCGGTGGCGGTATCGGAATAGAAATTACGTCGGCCTTATCAACTGTAGACGTTGACAGGTCGTGGAACCGGGGCGCGGATGACGGTGAATGGCGTGACGGCGATCCCGGTTCCCGCAGCCCGGAGAGCAGCAGAATGGCCGTTCCCACGACGGTGCCGGAAATCGGCGTCGGCAGGGCGGTGACCAAACCGCCGCACAAAGCTTTCAGCAAGGCGGCGGCAATGCCGTCGCCGTTGCGGTGCCGCTGGACGAGAAATACCAGAATAAAGCAGACGGCAAATGACAGCGTGCAGGCCAGCGGCAGGGTGAAGACCAGGATTTCACCGCCGAAAAAGAGATAATCAGTTAACAGGATAATCACTCCACTGACCGGGTGGAAGACCTGTAGTTTCGCTGTCGCTGACGGCGGTAATGCCGGTGGCGGCAAATTTTTGTCATTGCGGTTATCGGATATACGGCATAAATTTTTCACTGCAGCGAAACCCCTCGTTTTTTGCTGTTCTGGAAAGACAATAGCGGGTGAGGGGGCGATTGTCAAGCGGCCAAACCGAAAGCGGCCACCGGTAAAATGACGACGGCATGTGTCGGAGCCCATGGCGATATTTTTCTACCGCACCAGAATGCCTCGGGCTTTTTCCGCATCCAGTTTGAGATTGTTGCCGAAGACGCCGATGGGAAATTCCGTCATATTTCCCCCTTTGAAAATCCGGAGCATTTCCAGCAGACCATCGGCGGTAACCAGGGAAAGTTCCAATTGCCAGTCCTTGATGCAGGCATCGACGAAATCCTTGCTGAAATCTGGGGCGACCAGAATGGTTCTGGCAATCTGGAAATTCTTATCGCGGCACAACTTCTGATAGCTTTTCAATTGTCGGGCCAGAGATGAGTATTTGCGGTACTCCACTTCCCTGGCCGTCTTGCATTCGATGATAATCAGACGGTTGTCGCCCAGAGGAATAACGATATCGATCTTGTCTCTGCTGGTATTGATCTGGTGTTTCAGCTTGTCATCAACCTGAAATTTCAGTTGCAAAAAAATTTCCTTGGTCAGTTGTTCGAATTTAAGGCCAAGATTGCTTTCTTTGATATGAATATTGTTGGTCTTCAAGGTGTTGATATCACGGGTGGCAATAAGGACGTAATTTTCCAGCAGCCGACTCTCCATGTCGCCGTATTTGCCCAGAATGTTTTTTACCATATTGCCGCGGACGGGGATTTGTTTTTCGGTGCAGAACGCGGACAGTTCTTCCGCGGTCATAAGATAGGTGAGATCGCGTGGTTTGATGTTGTAATCGGTCAGCACCGACAGGTCCATAACCTGTTCGGGGTATAGTTCGAATTCCCGCCGCAGGCGTTCGTTCAGGTCGGGGATTATGCCATTGATATCCTGAATCAGACTTTCAAAGGCTTCGGCCGACATATCCAGATAGTCCTGGGCCTCCGTCGCCTTGAAATAGTCGAACATCAACTCCAGACGATCTTCCGGCGACAAACCTATTTTCGGCAGTTCGATATTCAGCGCGTGCATTATCTTCAGCAGAAAATCCTTGATTTCAGTTTTGGAGGTGCCATCGAGATAGATATCCCGCAGCAAGGCGTTTCTGGCGCTGATCCCGGCCTGAAGGATGCGCTTGATTTTTTCCTCGCTGTCATTTTTCTTTTCGGCATCGAGGGACAATATTGTATTTTTTCAGCAGGCGGTTCAGTTGGGAGGGTTGCAACTGCTTCAGTATGCGCCGTAAATATTTGTTGGGCAATTCAATGCCCAGAATTTGCCGCAACAGTCCCACGACTTCGTCCGGAATGTATATTTTCAGATTTTTCCGGCTGTAAAAACCGATTCCGGCCTCTTTGAGCAGGGCAATCAACGCATCGATATCAAGCCGGGCAAGCGGCGATTCCGCCGCATAAAGGGTCAGCATTTCTTCGTAAGAGAATTCCAGTTCATTCGCCAGCACATTCAGAATGGACTTTTCATCGCGGGTGATCTGCGCCGCATGGTTGAACTCTTCGTCATTCCAATACGCCTTGGCGACGCAGGCACGGAAAATCCGGTAATCCCGGGCTTTGGCATCCGACAGGCCGGTGGGCGACAGCACGGCAATTCGTGCCGCCAGTTTGTCATGCTCGTCCCGGTAAAGCTGTTCCAGCCAGTTGCGTTCCAGAATGGCGTTGCCGTCCCGGACGACAATATTGGCCAGGATGAGCAACTGGGGGTCGAAATCCAGACGTGATTTCAGTTCATCGCGATAGGTGTCGGAGACCAGATCGAAGATTTTCTTTATCTCCATGGAGTCATTGATGCATTTGCTGCCCCCGTTGGGGACCACCATGGCATTGGCGCATTTCAGCCAGTCGGAATAGGAATCGAGCAATTTGAAAAAGGAACTTTTTTCAATCTGATTGGCGATGTCGAGAACTTTGACCAGTTTCATGGCATTACTCCCTGAAGTTCAGATATTTCCCCATACCGCTTCACTTCCGAGAACGTTCGTCTCCCGGCTCTCGCCGGGCAATCAGGACAATATAATTTCAATATGCCGCACAATCGGAGCAAAACAACTGCTTTTTGCCGTTTTTCCATAAATTCCCCCCCGTTGCGGCATGGCGATACGCGCCATTGTACGCCGGATGGTGCTATTTCGCGGCGGTTTTGTGTCCGGCCCGCGACGGCGGCAGAATCTTCCGATGCGGAAAGATATTGATGCCGTTGGCAAGGAAATAACGGTCGGCGGCCATGATTGCCGGTCCGGCAATGCCCACCTGACGCCCGATTTTACTGAAAGATACTCTGTCGTGATCCAGATTCCGGTTGCAGAATCCCCGGCGCTGCAATTGTCGGTGCAGTTCGGCATCGAGAACGTCCCGGGCCAGAACGATATCGCCGTTGATGACGATGGCGTCCACATCCATCAGATTCTGAATATTCGCTACCGCCATGGCGATATATTCCGCCTCGCGACGGAATATATCTTCCGCGCGGGGATCGTGCCGGCGGGCCAGGTCAATGATCTCCATGAAAGTTTTGCCGTTGTCGTAAGCATGTTCAATCGCGTCGGTGTTGGCCAACCGTTCAAAACAGCCCCGGTTGCCGCAATAACACTGCGGCCCGTCGTATTGCAGCGACAAATGTCCGAATTCGCTGGCGCGATTGGACACGCCCCGGTAAACCTCGCCATTGATAATAAACCGGCAGCCGATCGACCGTCCGATGAACAGGGCTCCGAAATCTTTGGCCGGGTTCGATTTGTTCAGATAGTATTCCGCCATGGTCATCAGGATTACGTCATGATCGACAATGGTATGAACATGGTATTTGGCGGCAAGTGATTCCCGTACTTTTACCCCTTTCAGGTTGGGGTAATAACTGGCCCCGTTGTAAATCCCCGTTTCGGGTTCGACATTGGCGGGAAGACCTACGCCGATGCCTTTGAGTTTGGCGTCGGGAATGGCGGC
>JAQUZV010000272.1 GCA_028691155.1 Victivallales bacterium | reverse complement strand
GGCGATTTTGGAGATATGAACCATGCCTTCCTTGCCGGGTGCGTACTCGACGAAGCAGCCGAATTCTTTAATGCCGGTTACTCGGACCAGCCCGATGTCGAAAACTTCGTTCCCGGCCGGAACCGGAGTATGGGTGGTGAAGACATTGGAACGCCAGACCACTTCCACCGCCACATCGGGATCGAGTCCCCGATCGTGAACCAGATGGGAAATGCGCGCCACATTCAAAAACGCGGCATGCCCTTCGTTCATATGGCAGACCGCCGGATCATATCCCATCTGGATCAGCGCCTTGAATCCGCCGATGCCCAGCAGCAGTTCCTGATGCAGCCGCATCCGACGGTCGCCGCCGTAGAGCCGCCAGGTAATCTCCTGAAATTCCGGCGGATTTTCCGGAATTTCCGTATCCAGCAAAATCAGCGGAACATTGCCGACTTCCATCTTCCAGACGGCGGCAATGAGCTGTTTGTCGAGCAATTGAATCGAGACTGTCATCTCCCGGTTGTCGGCATCGAGAACGCGGGTGATCGGCATCTGGTGTATTTCGTTTTCCGGATAGCGTTCGTTCTGCCAGCCGCTGTGGTCGAGGAACTGCCGGAAGTAACCCTGGCGGTAAAGCAACCCGACCGCCACGATGGGCACTTTCAGATCGGATGCCGCCTTGAGATGATCCCCGGCCAGAACGCCCAAACCGCCGGAATAAAGTCTGACACTTTCATGGATGCCGTACTCCAGGGAAAAATAGGCCACGCGGCGTTGTTTGAAATTGTAATCCGGGTTGTCGACATATCGGGACACTTCCCGCTCAAAAGAAGCCTGCACCCGTTTCAGATGGCGGAGAAAACCGCTGTTGGCGGCCAGTTCTTCCAGCTCTTCCTGGGGAATCATGCTGAGAAAAAGACGCGTATTTCCCTGCACGCGTCGCCATAATGTAGGATTGATGCGACGGAACAAATCGATGGCGTCAAAGTTCCAACACCACCATAAATTATAGGACAGGCGTTCCAAAAAACTCAACTCACCGGGAATCTTCGGTGCAATATTGAATAACTGAATGTTGCTCATCTGCTCTCCTGAATTAAACGTCTCAATCTATCTTTGAGGCACAACCTATGCCGAAGCAACCCAGACAGTCCTCCGGCCAATACCGCATCCACGATCGTCCGATCGCCCCTCCCCCGGATTGACCGGTCACACCTCCAATTTATCAACGCAAAAAATGGCACCAGGTATTGAAACGACTCCCGCCATCCATCGAAAAATCACCTCGGCACGCACACCACGGACCCGACAACAACATGACGGCTCCGGGCATTATGCCGCGGCAGGGATTTTATTCCACCACCAATACGCTGTTCAGCGTCCCCAGTTCGTTTTGCGTAAAATTCGGATTGGCCGGATCAACGCACCAGATATTGTCGACGTAAAACTTATACTCGTAAGCGCCGGGAGACAGCATCACGACGCCCCGATAATTGCCGTCGCCGTTTTTATCGGCCAGCTTTTTGCCGGTGACATCCCAATTATTGAAAGTTCCGGCCACAAAAACTTCGATTCCCGGTTCGGCGACAAGTTCGAAAGTTATCCGTTTCTTGCCGGTTGCACCAGTTTTCTTGGTTGTTGCTTTTTTCATCATCTCACCTCTTAACTTTGCTAAGGTTAATTTGCCTTAATTAATTAAAGTTCCGCCCCCAGGATCACCAGATCCTCAACCGGGGCCGAATATGGTTATAATAATATCATGGCAAGCAGATAACGATAATACGGCGGAAATCACGTCTCACTACCCCCATGCGGCGGCCGTCGGTCAACACCGGTTGCGGCCGGAATTCAAAATTGTCATAACCCATATCCTCCTGCTGCAGGAAGCTCCCGCGCTATAACTAATATAGCTTAAAATGCGCCACAAAGCTACTCCATTCACCATTAAATACCTAAAATAACCACTTTATTAACGCAAACTTAACCTTGATGGTCCGGTTCCGTTACCAACAGCCGATAAACCCGAAACAGTTCGGTAACGCCCCAGGCCTGAGCCCCGCAGCCGCGGGGAAGATGCGGCGCATTGCCGTCCAATATTTCCGGCGTATGGCCGGGACACCCCCGCTCCAGATTGCAAATGGCGGAAGTCAACAGCGCCAGCGCCCGGTTACGGACCGTTTCACCGCCGAGTTGCAGCAACGCCTCGCAATACGACGGGAACGGCCAGGTCCAGGCCGTCCCGTTATGATAGGCCGGTTTGCGCCGGGTGTCCTCGTCGCCTTCATAGCGGCCCCAGTAAGGCCGGCAAGGATCGTTCAGCCTCGCGCCGTGACGATCGACCGGCAACGGATAATTGACCGGCCGATCCGCCAGACTGCGCAACGCGCCCGGAATCAGCAGTTCTTCCGTTGCCGCCAGAATGCTCCGGCCCAGCCCCGGGTCCGGAATCGCCCCCAGCGTTACGGCAAACAATTGATTCGGACGGCAGGCATCGTCCGGAACGGCGGCGGATGCGGAAGTGTTGCGGCCGCCGTGCAGACAATCGCTCAGCCCGCCGGTCGCCAGCGGATAAAACTGCCGGATGGAATCCTCCGTCTGTTTCGCCAGCCGGGCCCAGCGCTCATTACCGCTGCACTCATACAACAGATGCAGAGCATAACGCCACAAGGCCTGAATTTCGATCGGATATCCTTCCCGCGGACTGCCGGCCGGGTGATTGGTGTCCATCCAGGTAAAATGCGACGGACTGAAAATCAACCCGCTGGCCGCGTCGGCCCGAATACCGTTCGGCGTCCCGCTCTGATAGTGTTCGGCAATCGAAGCAAGCACCTGAGCGAGGGAGCGGCCGCGGCAATCGGACTGAAGCAGTTCACGCGAACCGGTCCGGCGCAGATAGTCGCCGACGGCCACGAACAGCCAGAGCGGCGCATCGCTGGTATCGCGGTTGGAATCGTCGTTGCCGCGAATCATATTCGGCAGCGTACCGTTTTTTTCAAATCCGGCAAAAACCCGGATAATATCGGCCGCCTCGTCGAGGAGACCGGCGGCAATCAGACCGCGCAGACAGATCAAGGTATCCCGGCCCCAGTCGAGGAACCAGGGATAACCGGCAATGATGGTCCGGGAGTCATCCCGGCGAACGATAAAATGGCTCATGGCTCCCCGTAGCGCCTCTTCCGCCGGCAGCGTCGATGCCACCGGAGTGATGCGCCAGATCGGATCGGCCGGCACCGCCCGCGGTCCGCCGCAATTGATTTCCGCATTCAGGCTGCGGTTTTCACCGCCTTTGAGCTCGAACTCGAAATAACCGGGACTGAACAGGTCGGTATGGGCATCCAGACCGCGTTGGTCCTCCTCTTTCAGGTAAACCATATAGTGCCATTCCGGCTGCCGAATGAATTTGCCGCCGGGCAGATGCAGAATCAGCGCATGGGAATGCGTGGGATTGAAAGAAAAGCCGTCGGCCTCCGCCGTCACCGCCGCCGGATAACAGACTTCCGGGCCGAGATACGCCTTGGTCACGCTGTGATGGCAGCGATCTTCAATATCCGGACGCAGAATCACCC
>JAQUZV010000271.1 GCA_028691155.1 Victivallales bacterium | reverse complement strand
CCCGGGATGCCGGCGGCAAGGTAACGGGAACGGCAACCGCCAGCGGCAATTACGTTACCTACCGGGATGCCGGCGGCAAGGTGACGGGAACGACAAGCGCCGGCGGCAACAACACCACCTACCGGGACGCCGGCGGCAAGGTGACGGGAACGACAAGCGCCTGCGGCAACAACACCACCTACCGGGACGCCGGCGGAAAAGTGACGGGAACGGCGACCGTCAGCGGCAACAACACCACCTACCGGGATGCCGGCGGCAAGGTGACGGGAACGGCAAGCGTCAACGGCAATTACATTACCTACCGGGACGCCGGCGGAAAAATAGTGAAAACGGCGCATACGCCTTGAGAACCCCATCCATGTCAGTTACAGAAATCAGCGCATGAAAAAGGTATCCGTTCACCCATCACCATTCCGATTCTTTATGCCGCCGCTCACGGCCATCATCGCCGCCAATGCCAAGAAACCAAGGGAAGACTCATATGAAATATTATGCCGTTAAATGCCCCAACTGTGGCGGGGAACTTCAAGTCTCGGAAGACACCGATAGTGCCACCTGTATCTATTGCCAGAGTAATTTTGCGCTGCCGCCTCGCCTGCCGAATAATGCCGAGGGTCGAAACGTGCGCAATTTTTTGGAATTGGCCGATGACGCCGGCAAATTCGGCAACTTCCAGGAGGCATATGAACATTACACTCAAGCGCTGCAACTGGACACCGGCAACGCCCGGGCCTGGATCGGCCGCGGTTATGCGGCGGGAATGCTGTCAACGGTTGCGGACCCACGACTGGACGAGACGGTCAGTTGCTTCCGGAAAGCGCTCTCCCTTGTCAATGACAATGCCACCAGAACAACCGTTGCCGACTACACTTACACCGTGGCGGCCCGGCTGCATAATCTGATTTACGAATATTTTCAGCGCGAGGTAACGACGCCGGAATCATGGTCAAAATATATCAATATCGCGCCGACGATAATTACGGCGTTGTTCGAATCCATTGCCGATCTGAAAACCGTCCATACCCCCCCGTCGCCTCACGACAACACGATCCCGCCGGCAATAACATGTCCGTCATGCGGCCGGAAATATGCCTATGCGCCGGAACTCGAAGAGCAATGGGTGACCTGTCCCGACTGTAACGGAAAATTCTATTTCTCTTCCGGAAAATCGCCGGCGCGGGAACAACCCGGACCCGACGCGGAAAAAACCGCGCAGGATGCGGCGGTAAAATGCGCCGAACTGATTGTGGACATCGCCGCGAGGATTGTCATCGGCTATAATAGATACCTTCCTGAAATCAAAAGCGTCATCACGCGGCAGGCCGACGGCAAGTTAATACAGCAAATGAAAGATCACATCAAAAACGCCGGGGATGTTATTCGTACCGTCAAGCCGGATTACATCGATCCGACGCCCAAAAAGGAATTCTGTTTTGAAGCGGTCGTTCTGGGATGCGGAGCAATACTATCACTGATTGTCTTCATTTCGATTGCCCTTCTTATTTTGGGCTTTTTCTTCTCCTGCGCAATGCATCTCCACGGCAAATAACACCGGCAGCGACAAAACAGCAAAACCACAACGGCCATATTCCCTTCCGACCGGACCGGCCCCGGACCCCCGGCGGTCCGAGATCCCCTGATTCCCGGACCGCCGGGGGGATAATCTCCGAATATTTCCGCAACCCGACTTGCCGAGAGCAGATTGCCGCGGTAAATTATCGGTTTAAATGGCTCTTAACGTCTTATTTGTAATTCAATAAACAGGATATTGTAATTATCATGGCAAAAATTCATCCTACCGCCCTGGTGGATCCGGCGGCAAAACTGGCGGACGATGTCGAGATCGGTCCTTACTGCATTGTCGGCCCGAACGTGGAAATGGGATCGGGATGCCGGTTGATTTCCCAGTGCAACGTGATCGGCCGCACCATTATGGGTAAAAACAACATTGTTCATTCTTTTGCCAATATCGGCGGACAGCCGCAGGACTACCACTACGATCCCCAAATGGTCAGCTACCTGCGCATCGGCGACAACAATATTTTCCGGGAATATTTCACCGCCAATTCAGCAACCCAAGAAAACGAAGCCACCATTATCGGCAACGACAACTTCTTCCTGGCCTATACCCATGTGGCGCACGACTGCATCGTCGGCAACGGCATTGTCATGGTCAATTTCTCCGGTCTTACCGGCCACGTTCAGGTGGGCGACAACTGTCTGATCTCCGGCTTGTCCGGGGTGCATCAATTCTGCCGCGTCGGCCGGATGGCGGTGCTGAGCGGCGGTTCGCAGAGTTCCATGGATATCCCGCCGTTCATGATCGCCGACGGCCGCAACGGCGGCATTCGCGGGGTCAATCTGGTCGGCCTGAAACGGCGCGGATTCTCCACCGCGACAATTCGGGTCATCAAGAATATGTACGACATTATGTTCCGCAGCGGCCTGAACACCACCAACGCGCTGAAACGGATTGAAGCGGAATTGCCGCAGATCCCGGAAGTCGAGGAGTTCGTCACCTTCGTCAGGACCACGAAACGCGGCATCCTTCAGGGCCGCGGCGCCACCCGCAGAGCCTGACCGGACATTACATTTTTCACCCCTCAACAGGAGTTCACGAACAATGCTTTCAGCACTGGAAAAAAATACGAAATTCACGCCGCGGCGCGGTCCGGTCGTCCTGATGATTCTGGACGGGGTCGGCTTCGGTAAATACGCCGAAGGCGATGCCGTCCTCAACGCTTCCACCCCCACGCTCGACGCGCTGATGGCCGCCTACCCCAATACCCGCCTGGCCGCCCACGGCAAAGCCGTCGGCATGCCCAGCGATGACGACATGGGCAACAGTGAAGTCGGTCACAACGCCATCGGCTGCGGCCGGGTCTTCTCCCAGGGAGCCAAACTGGTTCAGGAAGCCATCGTTTCCAAACAGGTTTTCGCCGGAAAGACCTGGCAGGAAGCCACGGCCAACTGCCGCACCAACAACAGCACGCTGCATTTTATCGGACTGCTTTCCGACGGCAATGTCCACAGCAATATCAACCATCTCAAAGCCATGCTGGAACAGGCCCGTATCGACGGCGTCAAGCGGGCCCGTATTCATATTCTGCTCGACGGTCGCGACGTACCGGAAACCTCCGCGCTCGATTATGTCGATCCGTTCGAGGATTTTCTGCGCGGACTCAACGCCCAGGGCGTCGATTACCGGATTGCTTCCGGCGGCGGCCGTATGAACATCACCATGGACCGCTACAACGCCAACTGGGATATGGTCCGCAAAGGCTGGGACACCCACGTCCGCGGCCGGGGCGAATATTTCCCGTCCGCCCACGACGCCATTGTGGCCTTGCGCCAGCGCACCAAGGCCATCGACCAGGACCTGCCCCCCTTTGTGATTGCCGATGACGGCAAGAACCCGATCGGACCGGTCAACGACGGCGACAGTGTAATTTTCTTCAATTTCCGCGGCGACCGTGCGCTGGAAATCACCGCCGCCTTCGAAGACGACCATTTCGATCATTTCGATCGCGGCCCCAAACCCCGGGTTTATTACTTCGGCAA
>JAQUZV010000270.1 GCA_028691155.1 Victivallales bacterium | reverse complement strand
GAACGACTTGCGCATCAGCAGCAGCACAATCGCCACCGCCACCAGAGCGATAATCACCACCACCGGCGACAGATTGAAGAGGAATTCATTGAAGCTCAGTTTGCAGGCCGCGCCGATAATGATATTCGGCGGGTCGCCGACCATGGTGGCCGTCCCCCCGATATTCGAAAACAATGCCTCCATAATCAGCAACGGCACCGTGGGAATTTCCAGAATCTGGGTAATGAGAATGGTAATCGGAGCAATCAGAATCACCGTGGTCACATTATCGAGGAAAGCGGAAATAACCGCCGTAACCAATAGGAATTCGACGATAATCAGCATGACATTGCCCTTGGATTTGCGGGCTATCATCACCGCCACCCATTCGAAAATACCGGTGGTGGCCATGATGTCGACAATCATCATCATCCCGATCAGCAGCGCCAGCACATTCAGGTCGATCTTTTGAAGCAGTTCTTCAAGATTGGCCGCATGACAGAAGACAACGGCGGAGGCCCCCAGCAGCGCGGCAATGCTTTTGTCGATCTTTTCCGTGGCAATAAAAATATAGGTGATAACAAAAATGACCAATGATGTAATCATCGGATTTTGCGAAATAAAATCAAACATGGTCGTACTTCCTCGCGCTAAATATTAATGATCCGTTCCATCAACGTGGACTGATCGATGATTCCCAACAACTTGCGCCCTTCCGCCACGTAGATTTTGGCATAGTTCCTGACGGCCAGTTGAAACACAATTTCCATCAGGGTCGCCTTCGGCGGCATCACGCAGAAATCCTGCTCCAGCACATTGCCGACCCGGGAATGCGCCTCTTCGAAGAAGTACTTTTCAAACGGATCGAAGTCGCAGATAAACGATACGCTCTTCAACTGGCTGAAAAAGTCCGGCACACCGAATTTGAACAACTTGAGACAGGAGACCTCGCCGATGATGTTGCCGTCGTCGTCCAGCACCGGAACAAAATTGATGCGTTTCTGCGCCATCTGCCAGGTTGCTTCCTTCAGGGGAAGATCGGCCTTGAACGTCAACAGCGGTTCGCGCATGATATCGGCGGCGGTAATGGAAATATCCAGATCGATTTCCGAATCGGTCATAATCTGCAGCACTTCCGCCCCGCTCTTCGCGGTCCGGATTCTGTCGCCGTGCTTCCGGTCGCTGAACACCTTGGCCACCAGCGACATGACTTTCAACGCCAGCGTCGGCTTCTGCGCCGGTACGATCACCATGCACGCCACCGTAACCGGCTCGTGGTCGAAAGAGCCGTAATCGATCGGATTTTTCAGGGTGGCAATGGCGATGGCAATGCTGTTAAGATCGGAAAAACGGGCATGGGGAAAAGCAAAGCCGTTGCCGATCCCAGTAGTGCTTTCGGCCTCCCTGGCGGTCACGGCGGCAATAATCGCCGCCGCATCCAACCCGTTTGCCTTGGCCGCCTTACTGCCGGCAAGCGCGGTCCCCATCATGCGGAAAAGCGTATCTTTATTATCTATTTCCAGATTCAATAATACGCTGTCAGGTGATAAATATTTCACCAGTCTCATTATCTTACCTCATTACAAATTGATGCTCCAGACCATGCTCCCGGTTCTTAATCGGTCCGGCAGCTCACCTGGCCTGCGGTTGAAAAACTTCCGGCATTTATGATGATGCCGCGAACACACCTGTCGGCCTTAAAGGCACAAGACACGCGTTCCCCACCCCAATGGATAAAATCGGAAAAAAGCTATAATCGGAAAGACATCACGGAAAGCAAAACGGAACACGGCCGATAAGCCGTCCGAACCCGGGAAACCACCGTCAGAGGTGCCAATGGTATTACGGCGACAGCAACCGGCTCGTCATTCCGGCGGATTCGTTCCCGCCGGCGGTTTTCTTCCCTTCCCGCCGCCTTGTCTACGGAATGACAATAAAGCATAGGCCGACAATTCATCTGATTGCCGCAACGCCGCAGTGAGGCGCTGACGCCGATAAGGGATCCCCTGTCGGCATGGCAGAACAGCAGCCCCGAGACGAGGGCAGTTGTCAGTATCAGTAATGCAATTCGGACCGGTTTCATTTTCGCTGCGACCAATTATTTCCATTTTAGAGCTGGAAATATAGTCTAAAGACCATATTTTGCAAGTAAATATTGCAAAAATTGCCAAAGTAAAACCCGACCCGAAAAAAATCCCCCATAAAGCAACGGAAACCATTGACATGCGGCACTTCGTCCACCCAATGGCCTCGCACGCCCCCCCCACATACCGGCCCGCCGGGAGCAAGCGCCGGACCGGCGTAACGATCACCCCGCCGCCGCCACCGCATCGACCGCTTCATGGAAAACCGCGATCGCTTCGCACAGCATATCCGCGGCAATACACAGCGGCGGGGCGACTTTCAGACATTCTCCGGCAATACCGACCGGAGCAAACATCAACAACCCGCGTTGATAGCAGGCCACATTGATCTTCAATGCCATGGCCGGATCGGGAATTCCGGTGCCCGGTTTGACCACCTGAATTCCCGCCACCAGGCCTTTGGCCTGCAGGCAACCCAGAAATGAAGCGTGACGGCGCTGGACCGCCATCAGTCCGGTCCGGAGCACTTCGCCCAGTTCGGCGGCATGCTCCACCAGACGCTCGCGCGTCATAATTTCAAGGTTCGCCAGGGCGGCGGCCACCGCCAGCGGCGAAGCCGAATGGGTGGAAGTCATCGATCCCGGCGGATACAGCTCCATGATCTCCCGCCGCCCGATCACCGCCGACAACGGCAGCGACGAGGTAATGCCCTTACCGCAGGCAATGAGGTCCGGCGTAATGCCATAGTGCTGGTAGCAGAACATCTTTCCGGTCCGACCGAACCCGGACTGCACTTCATCCATAATCAAAACGATATCATGCTCGCGGCAAAACCGCTCCAGTTGCCGCGCATATTCAACCGGCATGAAATCCGGTCCCACTCCCTGATAGGATTCGGACATGACGCCGCAGATATCATCGGGAGCGATCTTCTTTTCCCGTAAAGTACGCAGAAAAAGTTCGAACGAAATATCTTCATTCTTATAACCATCGGGAAACGGCACCTGAATAAAAGTCGGATCTAGTTCGCCGAGCCACTGCTTCTGGCGGGCCATACCGCCGGCCAGTTGCGCCCCCATCGTCCGGCCGTGAAAGGCATTGTCGAATGAAACAAAATATTTCCGGTGCGGACCGTATTTTTCCCGTCCATAGGTTTTGGCCAGCTTGATACAGTTTTCCGTGGCCTCGCTGCCGGTACTGAGCAGAAAAACCTGATAATCGGCAGGGTCCGGCGCCAACTGCCGCAGTTTATGAACCAGTTCGGCCCGCCCTTCATGGGCAAAGACATACGTAGCCAGCAGTTCCTGATCTATCAGCGCCTTCAGCCGGGCGGCAATCTCCGGACGTCCATGCCCGGCATTGGCAATCAACACCCCGGACGACCAGTCGATCCAGCGATTGCCCCATTTGTCCCAAACCGAGGCTCCCTCGGCCCGGTGCCAGACCACCGGCGGCTGACCGGACATCGAACGCGGCTCCGACCGGGCCAGTTCCTGAAAAATCGGCAGGGATTCCG
>JAQUZV010000269.1 GCA_028691155.1 Victivallales bacterium | reverse complement strand
GGCAGGGGCAGCAGCTCCGCGGCCAGGCGGCGATGGGCGGATGCGGCTGCATGGCCGGAATAGACCAACCGGCCCAGAAGGCGACGCGGAAGAATCGTGGTGCCGGTCCTGGCGGCGGCGTCGCGTTGGCCGGCACGGCAACCGGCCGCCCGGTTCAAAACCGGCAGTTCAAACATCAGCACCCGGCGTCCGTTGCCGCCGAGCTGCTGCAACAGCGGCGTCAGACTTGCCGCCGGTTCGCGACCATTCTGCAGCCATCCCGGTTCCACCAGAATGACCACATCGTCGGAAGAGATCAGCTTGGCCTGTTCCATCGCCCGGCGCATATCGTTGCCGGCAAAAGAGAGATTATAAACGGGAATGCCGTATTGCTGCTGTAAAATTTCCGCATAAGACGGACCCTGCGTCGGGGTGCTCAGCGCGCCGCCGATGATATAGAGCTTGCGGTAGCCGTCCGGAAGCGGCGGCGGCATGACCGTGCGGCCCAGCTCCGTCCCGAGCAGAAACAGCGTGGCAAGCATTAGAAAACCGCGGGCTCCGAGAAAAAAAATCCGGGTGGGGGCGGCTTCCAGTCCGGACAGAAAATAGATGGAGCCCATTGCCAGCAACATGGTGGTGAACAGAAAGGTGCCGATTGCCGCTATCTGGACCATCAGGCCCATTCCGAGCACGAAAAGAAATCCGGCGGCTATTTTTATCCCCACATGTCTGCGCCCCGGCCAGGTCAGCGCCGTTCCGGCCAGCAACAGCAGCGCGGCCGGAATTACGGCGTATCCGGAGGTGAGATAACGGCAAATCGCATCGATCATGACTCTGCTCTCCGGTAATGCGGTTCGGCTAGAACCGTCGGTGTTTACGGAAAATGCAAATGTTATTGCAGCGCGGACACCGGGTGATGGTGGTGTTTTCCTTGTTGATAAAGGCGTAGTGGCAACTGTCGCACCGAAACAGCCGGTTTTTGCTCAACATCCATTCCTGGGCGTGATCGCGCCATAATTTGCGTCCCCACAGAATGGCGATGGTCAGCATCCAAAGCAGCAGATAGATGAAAAAACCGGTGGCGATATCGATTGGAATCATGGTTTGTCCCTCCCGTCCGGCCGCCAGTAGACATGGAGTACGGTGTCGCCGGAATCATGATCGGAACCGTTCCGGGCTTGGACTATGGCACGTACGGCCAAATGATCCAGTTGCTTGTCCCCGCAGGATTTTATCACCTTGAAACGCGGCATGACGTCAATTCCCTGTCGGTGGGAGAGCCGAATAACCGTCGGACCGTTGATGACGGCCTTCTTCAGGATGTCTTCCAGATCCGACACGCCGGCAAAAAGTCCCGTCAACAGGTGTCCGTCGTTGCCGACCGCCAGTGGCAAGGCGGGTGGGAGCCGCTCCGCCGGCGTCGGGTAGTGGAAATCCGGCAGCGGGAATTGTTGCCGTTCTTCATTTTGCGGTTGCCACGGTTGCGGCAGGACGATTGCACGGGCAAAATCAACCCGGGAGTCCGCCGGGATACAGTCGACGGCGGAAAAATCCCGGCGCAGACCACGCGGCGCCACCAGTTGCTCATAACCGAAGCGTTCGTTCGGTTTGGCAATCAGGGTCGGATCCGCATACACCAACCATTCGCTCAGGGCTTTGCGGTTGAAATGACGGGATTCGCGCGGCAACAGCGAGATGCGGTTGGGGCGGGGCGAGTCCTGCTCCGCTCCCGGTCCGGGCATGCGGAACAACAGCAGCAGCAGCGCATGGACGGTCAGGGTTACCGCCAATGCCGCGATAAATATTTTTATATGAGCCCGCTTATCTTTCGTCCACATAAGCGTGCCCGTCATCCTTGTTTTCCAGCGGGGAAGCCGTGGCGATGAACACATTGAGTCCGGCGCCCTCGGCCAGCGCCATGATCCTGGCGACCAGCCCGAACGGCGCTTTGCTGTCCGCCCGGAGAATGATGGTGGCGCTCTCTGCGGCCGAGCTCACCGCCACCAGGTTCTGTTTCAGTTCATCCCAGGTGATATTGCGGTTCTTGAAAAAAATCTGGTTGTCCTTATCCACGGTGACGACCAACTTTCCGATACTGAGACTGCGGGACGATTCCAGTTCGGGCAGTTCCACCTTGATGCCCGAAACCTTGACGAACGAACTGCTCAGCATGATAAAGATCAACAGCAAAAAGAGCACATTGATCATGGCCGTCATATCGGGGCGGCCGTGAAAATATTTCAGTCGCGAACGGACGTTTACCGTATATCTTCTTTGGAGCATGGTGCTGTTTCCTGTCCGCGTTGATGGTATTTGAAGAAATGGACGATTTCGGAAGAGGCTTTTTCGATATCGAGGGTCATGGCCTCGACCCGGGAGGCCAGGTAGTTATAGGCGATGTAACAGGGAATGGCCGCGCACAGTCCGGCCGCGGCCGAAATCAGGGCCATGCTGATGTCTCCGGAAAGGTCGGCGGCGGAAAGATAGGCCGTCTTGACATGGATGGTGTGGAACACCCGCATCATGCCGAATACCGTTCCCAGCAGGCCGAGCAACGGCGAAATATAGCCGATGGTGCCCAGCACATTCAGATTGCGTTCCAGCTTCGGCACTTCCATCATGGCGGCGTCTTCGATGACCGGACGGACGTCTTCGTCCTGGTTTTTATAGGCCTGGATCGCCGCCATCAGAACCCGGGCCACCGGTCCCGGGGTATTGTCGCACAAACTGATGGCTTCGATGTAGCCGTCGCGTCGCAGGACGTTGGTCAGGCCCTTGATCAGATTGCCGACGTTGACCTGTTCGCGATGGAACAGAAACCAGCGCTCCAGAAAGATTAACGTTGCCACGATGCTGCAAAACAGAATCAGCCACATTACCGGGCCGCCGTCGCGCATGATTTGCCAGAATAACATATTTGCCGACTCCTAAAGTTTGAATTTTTGTTTGATCCGGGTCATGATTTTCAGATAGTCTTCCCCGATATTGAGATCGAGTCCCTGCAGGATACGGTAGATGCGGATGGCTTCCGCCGCGGCTTCCGGCGTATCCCGGTCCAGATAAATGTCAATGGCGGCATAAGCGGCTTTCACCGTCCAGATCGGACGGGTGCAACGGCCCGACGCCACCGCAATTTTCTGATTGAAAAGTAATTCCTTGTAATATTCCAGCGCTTTGCCGTCATCCTTCTTCTGCTCGAAACACTGGCCCAACTTGAACAGTGTCTGCTGGCGGATCACTTCATTGAGTTCCTTGCGGTTGACCAGCCGGTGGTAGTATTCAATGGCCTGGCCGAGGGCGGCATCGTTTTTATCCCGGGTATAGAGCGAATAATAACAGTCGCCGAGTCGACCGCAGGCTGCGGTTTCCATTTCGGAGCCGGGATGATTTTTCAGGCAGGCGGCATAGCTTTTCACCGCGGCGGCATAGTTGCCGCCTTCCGAATCGAGGTCGCCTTTCAGAAACCAGGCTTTGGCGGCGGCGGCGGCATCGAGATCTTTTTTGAGCAATTGGTCCAGCAGAGCCGTGGCTTGCGGGACATTGCCGGCACGGAAGGCAATATCCGCGCGATCGTAAAGAATCTGATGGCGAACTTCGGTACG
>JAQUZV010000268.1 GCA_028691155.1 Victivallales bacterium | reverse complement strand
CCGTGGCGGAATATCTCAACAATATCATCGTGCATGGTTATCATTCGGTGTCCGCGCCGGAGGATATTTAACTGTTGCTGGAACACGACGTCGGAATCAGGATTTTCTTCTACGACGGCGGGGTGGCGTGGAAACTGCCGCCGCGTCCGGCGGCGGGCGGAGATGAATTTATGGGCAAACTGATGTCGGAATCCGGTCGCGGGTTGGACATTATCCGGGCGATGGCGGCGGATATGGTGCAGACCCGTTACGGAGACATCAATGAAACCGTTATTACCATCGGGGGCGATCAATGATGGTTGAGTGGGACTGGGGGGAAAGCCGTATTTTTGCCGTAATTTGAGCTTGACAAAGGTTTAATCAGCCGTCACTGTATAGAAAAATATATCGCCGGTAATGCCGGCCCCGACCAGCGGCGCCGGATCGGCGCCAGGGTTGGGATAAGGAGGGACAAAACATGAAGACCACAGTTATTCCATCCGGACACGCGGTAATTATCGCGGTTGCCGGTCGTCTGGATGCGGCCAGTGCGCCGCAATTGAAAAAAGAGTTCGGCGAATTGCTGCATGACAACCGCAGTTTCATTTTTGACCTGAAAGACATGGATTTCATCGACAGCACCGGATTGGGATGTATTGTTGCCTGCCTGAAATCGGCGGTCGAGGCGGACGGCAACATCAAATTGGTCAATCTCCAGGAAAAACCCCGGATGGTGTTCGAAATTACCCGGGCGTACAAGATTTTTGAAATTTTCGACAATGTCGATACGGCGGCCGAATCCTATAACTGACGGGATTATCCGGAGATGAAATGTTTGATCGACAGTTGGACCGGGCCGATGACCTGGTCCGGCGAACTGATGCCGGAAACGGCGCCCCTGATGCTCAAGATCGGCAATAAGCCGTTGCTGGAGTTTTATCTTGATTATTGCGTCCGGCAACACATTGGGGCGGTCAAAATCATTTTGCGTTATTCGTCTCCGGAATTGCGCGATTATTTTCAGGACGGCGGCCGTTGGGGCATTTCGATCGGCTATGCCATGGCCCGTCCGGATGAGACGTTGGACGAGGTGTTGGCGCATAACCGGGCTTTTGTCGGAACGGAGCCGCTGCTGCTGATCCGCGGTCTTTTTTTTCTGCATTTCGGCGAACAACTGCCGGAGTGGCAGTTGCCGGAAGTCGGCGGGCAGGGATGGTGTGTGAAATGGGAAGGGGAGCCCGTATGGGCGGCGATCCCGGCGGGTAAGTGGCCGGATGACATCCGGGAATATCCGTTTGACAGCCCGGATATCCCGCTGTCGCCGCTGGCATCCGTCCGGGACTATTTCCACCTGAACATGCGGATCATCCAGTTGCCGCCGCGGCGCTATGTTTTGCCCGGTTATAACAATGATGACGGTATTTCCCTGGGGCAGGGGGTGGAGCTGGCTCATACCTGCCGGCTGAACAAACCGGTGATGATCGCCGATGGGGTTCACCTGGAAGCGGTCACTTCGATCGGTCCCAATGCGATTATCGGAACGAATGTTTTAATCGACCGGGCCACGGCGGTGGCCGATGCCATTGTCTGCGATCATTCCTATGTGGGCGCCGATCTGGAAATCCGGCATAAGATTATTTACCGCAACCACCTGATCGATCCGGAAACCGGATTCAGCGTGGACATCGTGGATAATTTTCTGTTGACCAACATGGCGGAGGCCCGGGGGCTTGACCTGCTGACTTTGTTCTTCCAGCGGATTCCGGCGCTGTTGCTGTTGCTGCTGCTGGCGTTGCCCTATCTGGGGTTGCGGCTTCTGGCCCCGGTCCGGACCATCCGGCTGCAGATTTGGAAGAACCAACGGTTGGAGGAAATGACGTTGACGGTGCCCGACCCTTCCGGTACCGGGTGGGTCGATCGGCTGCGCCGTCGTTTGTGCGTGGACAAATTCAAGCTGCTGATTCCGGTGCTGAAGGGACAACTGTTTCTGACCGGCAACCGGCCGCTGACCAATACTCTTGCCAATGCCGAAATGGTGCGGGAACTGAAGGTTTATCATCCGGCGGCGTTTCCGTTTATCGAAACGATTGACCGGGAGTTTTGCGATGAAGGGGAAAACAACAGCATTTACGAATTTTATTACAGCAGCAATTTCAGTTGGCTGTACGATCTGGTTATTGTCGGTCGGATTATTCTGCGGCGTCTGTGGCACGGTTGAACCGCCGGTCCCGGCGTATTTCCATCCGGCGGCGGCACGGATCAGCGATTGACCAGTCCGATCAGAACGCGGAGCAGAAGACCGGCACCGCCGAGGACGACGATCGGCGTTAAACATCCCCCGGACTTCGGTCGGGCATAACCCTGGGCCGCAAAAAGCTTGTGCAGGGCGTCGTTGATGGGGTTGGACTGGGTGTAAAAACTCTTCATGGCCGGCAGGGACAGCGAGGCGATCGGACGGACCTGCTTCCTTTCCGGATGGTAAACCAGATAACCGGCTTTACGGATATTCTGGCCGAAACCGCGCCCGAACGCCCGCAGGGCCAGCATTTTGGCGGCATCGGATTTCAGCTCCAGATTGTAAGTGACTTTGGCGAAAGAAATAATGTAGGAGATGGCGATCTCATAGGATGCGGTGTCGATGGGGGACCGGGTGACATTGAACAGTTCCTGGTCGCCGAGGCCTTCGCGCAGCAGCTTTTCGACTTCACTGTAGGTGGCGAACTGGTCGAAGTAGATCTTCCGCAGCAACGGCGACTTGGCAATATGCAGATAAAGTCGCGATCTGGTGCGGTAGTCAAAAAAACTGCAGGCCGGAAAATGGGTCATGACGGTCAGGTTGACAAGGTCGAAAATCTGTTTGCTTACGCGCTGAATGATGCGTGACGGCGGGGCGTCGGCTTTGATGTTCAGGTCTTTCAGCAATTGCAGCTCCTGGCGGGACGCCGGAGTGCTGTCGCTGATATCGTTGTTCAGATTGTTGGGAATCGAGGGATAAAGGGTTTCGAGCAGCTTGACCGCTTCGCTTTCTTCGTCGGCCGGGGTACTGTCGAAAATAAGATTCTTCCGGATGAACAACGCGTCGCATTGCGGGCAGACGGCCAGATATTTGAAACTGAACTGGATCGGGATATTGAACTCATGGCGGCAGTTGACGCACTGCGTCCGGTGCATGAAACTGTTGAAAGTGCTGTTGTCGTCGTTGCCGACGGTGACCGGCATGCCACAACCTGGACATTCCATGCCGTCGATGAATTGTTTCATGGTGGCATGAATTTTCCGGTTGCAGTAATTGCAGTTGATGGTTAAAAGTTTCGGCCCTTTATGGCGATCCATAATTTTCTGTTGTCGGGGCATACTCCCCCCTGATTCCTTTCCGTTGTTAATGAATAATACCGAAATGGGGCGAAGTCAAACCCAAACGGCATGAAAATCGCCTTGTTGCCGGCTTCCGACCGGAAACGCGAACACTGTTTTCATCACGTTGCCCCGGTATCGGCCGGGATCGACCCGGTCTGTCGGCGGAGCAGCTTTCCCGGCGGCGGCGATCAGCGGGTCATGGCCGCCAGGTCGCGGGCCAGGTCCACGGTTTTCAGCCACCATTGTTC
>JAQUZV010000267.1 GCA_028691155.1 Victivallales bacterium | reverse complement strand
CACCGCCCGCGGCGACCCGGTGTGTTCCAGCCGTTTGGCCAGTCCGGCGGTCTGAATCTGGAAAATTTCCCGGCAGCGTAAATGGCGGGTATCCTTTTCCGCCGGGACAAAGGGTTGCGGGTTGATCGTCACGTATTTCAATTCGGAGATATGGTTGATGGCGCCGACGGCAATTTCCCGGAACGGCATGTTGCCGTCATCCCGGCGACAGTCGCTATAAGGGCTTTCGGTCAGACGGGTTGCCAGCAACCGTTGGCAATCGATATCGGCATAGATGACTTCACCTTTGCGCTGGAAGCGTTGGTTTTCCGCCGCGGTCCGGCCGTTGGCGGCAATCAGCAGATGTCCGCCGAAAACCAGGTCCTGAGTCGATTCGTGCACCCCGGACGACGCATAAATATAGCCGGAAATGCAACGGGCGCTTTGCTGCCGCACCAGCTCGCGCCGATATTCCGCTTTGGCCACCAGTTCATTGCTGGCGGACAAATTGAACGTCAGCAACGCTCCGTCCAGGCATTGGCGACTGCTGGGAGGAATAACGCCCCAGAGATCCTCGCACAATTCCGCTCCGAAACGGAAATAACGGTCGTGACGGAACAGCAGCCTGGTTCCGAACGGCACCTGGCGGCCATGAAATTCGATCATGGTTTCCGGTCCGGCCGCACCGGAAGCGAACCAGCGCTTTTCATAAAATTCCCGGTAGTTGGGCAGCAGCGACTTGGGGACAATGCCGAGGATTTCGCCGTGGTGAAGGATAAAAGCGCAGTTGTAGACGGCATTGTCCACTACCAGCGGCGCCCCGACCGCGATCACGATCTTCATGGCGGCAGTAGCATCGGCCAGTTGCACGATGGCGTCTTCCGCCGCCAGCAACAACTGCGACTGGCGGAACAGATCGCCGCAGGTATAACCGGTTACGGCCAGTTCCGGCAGTACCACCGCTGCCGCCAGTTCCGTTTCCGCTTCCCGGATCAGGGCCAGGATGCGCCCGATATTATGTGGGATATCGGCCAGCCGAAGTTCCGGAGCCGCCGCTGCAACACGATAAAAACCGTACATGGATTCTTCCCTGGATCGGCAACCACGTCATGGTCGTTGCCGTGATAATAATTGTTTCCGCGCCTGAATCGCACCTGAAAGAGAGATAACAGAAATTAATATATAAGTCGTGCCGGAAAAAAGCAAGAGCATTGAACTAAAATCCCTCCGGCTATCTTATGGTTGAAGTTGGGGCCGGTCGTCCTTCCCTGCCTTTGGGAAGACGTTGCGCCGAAAATTGCCGGGAAGCGGCGGGATTGTGGTTTTAAAACCGATATTATGCAAAATCAGGTGAGATTAGCACCGCCGAAATCAACGGCATGTCTTGCCTCGGTTTTTCGCCCGGACGCCATTTCTCCCCGGCGGGGCTGTCGCATGGCATCGGATTGCGGTGTTGCACGGCGATTCGTTGTAATTATTTCTGCTTTGCCGGTCCGCCTGAAATCCGGCACGTTCCGTTTCGGGCCGTTGACGAGGTAAAAAAACAAAGAACCACTCTTATTCTCCGCTGCGGTCATGCTCCGCGGCCATTTGATTCCCGATGGGACCGGGCACCTGCATGGCGGTACGAATTCTGGGCGTCAGCCACAGGACCCCGATGATGGCCGCCAGCACCATCAGCCAACCCAGCCACAACAATACCGCTCGCGGCGTCAGCCGGATTCGACGTTTGACTGTTGTTGTTGTGGTCTCCGATTGCGGGCCGGAGGCAAAATCGGCGGCACTCATTTGCGGTTTGAGCGGCGCCGCCGGGGATTCCGGAGTCGGGGTCGGGGCGGATGCCGACGGCGGCGGGGTCCGGTTGATGGTAATATTGATCGGGGTATGAAATTTTTCTCTTGGGGGAGGAGGCCTGACCGCCATGGTTTCTTCGGCATCGGCATCGGCGCCGGTGCTTTCCGGGACTCCGACCGCATCCGATTCCGGATACTGTCCTGCCAGAACCAGATCGATGTCCCGAACCACCTGCTGCCAGCTCTTTGGACGCTCCCGCCAGTCTTTGGCCATCATATTGCAGATCAGATGATTAACGGCCGGCGACAACCGGGGATTGAGTTCACGCGGCGGCTTCAGCCGATCGGTGACATGCTTGGTCATGATCACCAGCGTGGTGGCCCCGTCAAACGGGGTTTTGCCGGTAAGGACATGATAAAGCGTTGCACCCAGCGAATAGATATCGGAATGGAAGTCGACGCTCTTGTCGCCTCTGGCCTGTTCCGGGCTGATGTAATACGGCGTTCCGACGACGGTGCCGCTGATGGTCATGCTGAAATCTTCAATCAGGCTCTTGGAAATGCCCATATCCATCAACATCCCCCGGCCGTTCTTGTCGATCATGATGTTGGACGGTTTGATGTCGCGGTGCAGGATTTTAAACTCACTCCAGGCGTAATCGAGGGCGTCGGCCACATCCCGGGCCAGATGCAACGCCATTTTTTCCGGAATGATCTTATCGGTTTTGAGCCGGTCGGCCAGTTCCACTCCGTCCACATAGAACATGGCCAGATAGTAGAGCCCCTGAACATGACCGGCGTCGTAAGCGGTGATGATGTTGGGATGGCGCAATTTTCCGGCGATATGAATTTCATGATCGAAACGGCGAATAAAATCGGCATCGCGAACCAGTTTGGGGGAAAGAATTTTCAGCGCCACCTGACGCGACATGGCCAGCTGTTCCGCCAGCCACACTTCGCCCATGCCGCCTTCTCCCAGTTTGCGGACCAGACGAAATCCCGCCAACTCCATGCCGGCGCGGGTTTCCGGAATCGGTACCATGAAGCGAATTCCGCATTCCGGACACGATGACTCTGTTCCAATTAACGATAAATCCGCTTCAAACTGTGCATCGCATCCCGGACATTTGAAAATCAATCCGTCGCTGCCCATACTACTGACATTTTTCTTTGATATCTGGTTTCAACCTTAACTCTGCCTTTTCACGGCTCGCCCCAATTAACATTTTACAACATTTAATCGCTATTGTCTACGGCAAATTGTTTTTTTTCCGGGAAATCGTCGCCGGTGGAGGAGGTGTTTATGGTCCCGATCCGATTGCGACGGGGAGGTCGGGACGGGCGAGCGGGGGGGCAGCGTGGTTTCCGGTACGATCTGCGGGCGCAGCACCGGGAGACCGGACAACTTTCCGGCCCAATTGTTCAAATACGGTCATTTTTCGCCGTAAGGACACGGATGCGGTTGTAATAAGCCGTTCCCGACTGTACATTATGCTGTGATTGTTAGATGTCAATGTGTCAACTACGGAAGAAGAGGTCTGCTGCAATTATGGAAATCATCGATAGAAACAAGCTGTACCCTATCTTTTTCGAACCGATTTACCAGGAACGGATGTGGGGCGGCAAAAAGATGGCGCAGGTGCTGAACCGGCGGTTGCCGGAATCCGTTGCTCCGGTTGGGGAATCATGGGAACTGGTCGATCGGGACCGGGAGCAGAGCCTCATTGCCAATGGTCCGCTCCAGGGCATGTCTCTCCATCAGTTGATCGAAACTTACGGACATGACATCATTTCTCCCGGTTTTCAGGGCCGCCGCT
>JAQUZV010000266.1 GCA_028691155.1 Victivallales bacterium | reverse complement strand
TGAAACAGGCTAACACCTCCAGGGGGAACCTGAAAATGAATTTTATCGTGAAAATCAGTATTTTGAACAAGACCGGTTAAACAAAACCACCTAACATATTTTTATTTTGGACAGGACTGATATCAAACGGTAAAAGCAAGTAAAACCGGGACAAGGGTCATGAAACAAAAAAACCTCAAAACCGAAATTTTGAGGTTGATACAGCAGAAAAAATGGTACACCCGAAGGGAATCGAACCCATAACCTTCTGGTCCGTAGCCAGACGCTCTATCCAATTGAGCTACGGGTGCACACTCCGTTGCGGTCAATACTTCAACCGGCAACAGGGCATTAAAATAACCTTGTTCGCCGTTTCTTCAAGCTGAAACTGAAAAAAATAATAAAAAAAGACCCGTCCTGGAACCCCGGCGGTTCCGGACGGGCGGCGGTTGCATCCGGCGGACCGGCGCAACCCCATCATTTCCTTTACAGCGGCGAGAATTCGTCTTTTCCCGCGCCGCATTCCGGACAGACCCAGTCTTCCGGCAGGTCGGCGAATGCCGTTCCCGGTTCAATGCCGTTGTCCGGATCGCCGACTTCGGGATCATAAATGTACCCGCAGACATCGCAAACAAATTTTTCTTCCATGTGACTTCCCCTTTCTTGGGTTGATAACCTCACGCGGCTCGGGCGTGACTTGGCGCTGGAGAATAATATTAACGCCGCCGATGCTTAAAAACAACATCGACAGGAGATAAAATACCGCAAAAATTCCGCCTAATAGTAAATTTCCCGGTATTTGTCATACAGATAGTTCAAATAGGGATCGGGATCGATCGTGGTGCCGGTAATACGCCGGACCAGTTCCTGCGGCTCGAATTTGCTGCCGTGACGGTAGAGATGGTCCCGCAGCCATTCCCGCAACGGCATGAATTCACCCCGGCCGATCTGACGGCGCAAATCGGGAATGGCCGTCCGGGCTTTTTCCCAGATTTGGGCCGCAATCATATTGCCCAGAGCATACGTGGGGAAATAGCCGATGATTCCACATGACCAGTGAACATCCTGCAGAACGCCCTCCCGGTCGTTGGTCGGGACGACTCCGAGATATTCTTCCATTTTGTTGCGCCAGATCTCCGGCAGGTCGGCCACCGTGATTTTTTGTTCCAGAACGGCGATCTCCAGTTCCAACCGCAGCATAATGTGCATATTGTAGGTGGCTTCGTCGGCTTCGGTCCGGATGCAGGAGGGCTGGACGCGATTGACGGCGGCGTAGAACGTTTCCGGCGGCACGGTTCCCAGTTGCGTCGGAAAGCATTGCCGCAGTTGCGGGTAGGCCCATTGCCAGAATTCCCGGGAACGACCAACCATGTTTTCCCACAAGCGGGATTGAGATTCATGAATGGCCAGCGAGGCTCCGGTGCCCAGCGGCGTTCGGGCCAGATGGCGCGCCACGCCCTGTTCATAGAGGGCGTGGCCGGATTCGTGCATGGTACTGAACAGGCCGGACGTCAGATGATCGGGCAGAATTTTGGTGGTGATCCGGACGTCGCCCAGCCCGAACGTGGTGGTAAACGGATGCAAGGCCCGGTCGAGACGGCCGCGGTTCCAGTCATAGCCCATTTGCGTGGCCACTTTGACCCCGAAATCCCATTGAACCTGCGGGTCGAAGGACTGATGCAGGCAACGGTCATCGAGTTGCGGGCGGGCTCCCAGTTCATGAATCAGCGCGGTCTGACGCGGCCGAACCTTATTGAAAATCGCCATGACGTCGGCGGTTTTCAAGCCGGGTTCGAATTCGTCCAGCAGCGGATCGTAAATGTGGTCATAGGGGGCAAAGCAGGCGGCATAGTCGCGGCGCAGGGCGAAAATCTTTTCCAGATGGGGACGCAGGCGCGCAAAATCCGCCGCGTGATAGGCCTGTTCCCATTCGTGCTGGGCGATGGTGGTCGCCCGGGCGAATTCGGCAACCAGTTCCGCCGGCACCCGGGTTTTGCGGTTGTATTCACGGGACATTACCTTGACCAGGCAGTAGTCATCCGATTCCGGGTCCCGGTTGTTCATTTCCTGTTGCAGTTCCTGCAGTAATTCGCCCAGGGCCGGAGCGGTGAATTTTTCGTGTTCCATCCGGCTGACGGTTGCGGTTTGCGCGGCTCGTTCTTCGGCTCCTCCCCGGGGCATGAAAGTTTGCTGGTCCCAATCCAGAACGGCCAAAACGGCCTGCAGATCCTGGAGTTCCCCCACTATTTGTTTCAGTTCGTCGATTTTTTTCATTTTTTTTCTGTTTTTTCCTGAATTTGAATATTATTAATATTAATGTGTCAACGGGGAATAGCAACAATATTTCCCCGACTCGGGGTTTATTATCGGTTAAAAAACGGTTATAATTCCATGCGGGATAATGGCAATTACGGGAGCGGCGCCGATTATGGATGGCATCAGGCCGGCACAGCCAGGCGACAGTGATTTTCTGGCGGAACTTGCGGTTATGGCTTCCGGAGGTCTGATTCCGGCGGTCCTGGGCGATTTGGCGACCGGTTGGACTCCCGCCGCCATGCTGGCATTGTTGTTGCGAATGGAAAACGACACCTATTCCTGGCGCAATGCCGTGGTGGCGGAAGCCGGAGGGCAGCCGGTGGGAATGGCATTGGCGTATCCGGCGCTTAATGCGATGGTGCGCGGGGGGGTGACGGCGGAAACCTCGGCGCACCGGGAATTGATGCGGCCGTTTCAGGAGTTGTCGGACCATGAGAGCTATTATTTGTGTTCGCTGGCGGTGTTGCCGTCCCGGCGCGGGGGCGGCATCGGCGCCGCTCTGCTGGCGGCGGTGGCCGGACAGGCGCGGGAGCAGGGATATCCGGCGTTGACGTTGCATGTTTTGGCCCGGAACCATCGGGCGGTGGCTTTTTATCGCCGCAACGGTTTTGTGCCGCGGGGCGCTCATCCCATGCCGGTGCATTCGCGATTGGAGTTTTCCGGGCCGGTACTGCTGTTGTCACGGCCGTTATCGCCCCGGGTGCGGGTCAGAACAGAAAAACAATCATGCCGGAACGGCGGGCCGCCAGATGAAGGATAAACTGTCGCATGGCAATGAAATGTTCCAGCAGATACGTGATGTTTTCTTCGGCGTCGTCTTCATCGTCCCAGATATCCGGATAAATTTCCATGGCGGCAAATTTTCCGGGATCATAAGCGGCGCGCAATGTGGCCGGCGACACGGCTTCCAGGGCCTGACCGATGGCCTGGGTTTCCGCCGCGGAAAATGCTCGGGCCGGGCCGTAGCCGACGTCGATATCTCCAATGGGAAGCCCGTCATTGAGAATGAAGCCGAGCGGCCCTTCGCCTTCCCAGGCGGTTCCGGTCAATAAAAAATGGATGCCGTGCCACGCTTTGTCGATATCGATCATTTCATTCGGTTCCACCGGCGCGGGAGGGGGCGGGGAGGGTGGCAACGGTTCCGCCGGAATGCGCCGGACATGGTTGCGGCGCAGCAGGAGGTTGCGCGACCGGGGCATCCCGGTGTCCGGGCCGTAGATGAAGTCGATCACCTGTTCCGGGTCTTCCAGCAATGCGGCGATCTGGGCGTCGTCGGCCTGGCGGATGGCAAAAATCATAC
>JAQUZV010000265.1 GCA_028691155.1 Victivallales bacterium | reverse complement strand
CAGATCGGCCTGAAGCGCTTCGATATTTTTCACCGTATCCAGCAACGACTCGCCTTTCTGAAGGCTGCTGACGTCCGCCTGAATATAGATGATGTCGGCGCTCAGCCGCTGCTCCGCCAGCTCAAACGACATTCGCGTACGGGTACTGGCCTCGACGAAAAAATTGACCACCGTCTTGCCGCGCAACGCCGGAACTTTTTTCACATTGCGCAAACACACCTTTTTGAATTCTTCCGCCGTATCCAGAATAAAAACAATCTCTTCCGCCGTCAGATCATACAGGCTCAGAAGATCCTTTCGGTTCCATTGAAATTCGGTTTCATTAATTTGTTTTTTCATATTCGAACAATTTTCTTATTGCTTTTTTGAATATTGTAAATCGCGTCCTGATCCGGTTCTTCCCCGAAAACAATCCGCATCTTCCGACCCGCCGGCAATTTTGCGGTCAAACCGGCATAGTCCGCACGAATCGGAAACTCCCGTCCTTCGCGATCCACCAGCGCCGCCAACCGGATCATGGCCGGACGGCCGTAATCGGTCAGCGCATCGAGCGCCGCACGAATCGTCCGGCCGGTATGAAGAACATCGTCGACCAGAATCACAATCTTCCCGTCCAGGTCGAGCGGAATGTCGGTTTCATGGATAATCGGCAAGGCATTGCGTTTGCCGATGTCATCGCGATACATGGTAATATCGAGAGAGCCGGGAACCGGAGTGCAACCGACGCACCGCTGCAGTTCCCGCTGCAACCGGCCGGCCACAATCACGCCTCGGGTTTGAATGCCGATCATGGCTATTTCCGGCAATTTTTCCGCCGGAAATTCGGCCAGGATGCCCGTAGCCATACGGATGATGCCGTCACGGACGGCGTGATGATCGAAAAGCAGTTTTTTTCCCGATTCCAATGATCTATCCCCTTTCCAAAAATATTGTCATGGTGATAAAAATAACGCCGAATCACGATTTCGCATCACCGGGAAATAATAAATTCTCAAGTTTTTTCGGCACCGGCGCCAACACCGCGTCATGGGCCTCAAAGAAAATCAGGGGTTAAAATAATATCTTCCGTTCAGATATTCAACCCGTAGCGACGTAAAAACTCGCGACAGGCATGAGCCACCACCTCCCGTGGCGGCGTCAACGGCGCATAGCGACGATACTGGTCCGACAAGGCATCGATAACCGTCGCCACATCGACGGAACAACCGCATTGCTCATGAGACACGCGGGCATAAGAGGAAACGATCCGTCCCAACTCCCGCGCCCGCAACCGCATACCGATGGCCCTCGACCGGATTTCCACCCCGTCGAGATCCCATAACCCGAACTGGTATCCATCCGGCTGGTCCTGGCAGTAGATATTGCTCATCTTCAGATCGCCGTGCAAAATCCCGTGATTGTGCATCACGGCCACCATTCGACTCACGTCGGACATAAACTGGGCATAAAATTTCGGATCGGTATTGAGCCGTTTGCAGACCGCTTCGGTTTTCAGCACCTTGTTCAGCGATTCGGTAATCAGATATCCGGA
Organism: Victivallales bacterium; assembly: GCA_028691155.1. GTDB lineage: Bacteria > Verrucomicrobiota > Lentisphaeria > Victivallales > SZUA-371 > SZUA-371. Next base: position 2,073 of record JAQUZV010000265.1, on the reverse strand, counting down.
ACGCAAAACGCCGCCGTACCGTCGCGACCCCACCGCCAACACCCGTGGCGTGGCAATACCCAATTCTGCCAGACGGGCCGCCGCCGCCGCGGCCCGGAAAACCCGTGAATTGCGGAACAGGTAACGCAAGGTGAACCGCACCCCTTTGTTGTTTTCACGCTTGGCGAAAACCGCATTCATCCCCGGCAGTTCCAATACCGCCGCCGTCGTGCTCCGCGAGTCCTTGATTTTATGACCGTGGTTCAGCCTGTCGTCGATGAAAAACAATTGGCGCTTCAGCACCTCCTGGTTCGGGGCCAGATAAAAGACGATATCGCCGCAGACATATTCATTCATCGGCGCCGAATCCGCAGCTGTAAATCCCCTTGCCATAAGATTACTGTTTCCCTACCATATCGATCAGAACATTGTCGATCAGCCGGGTCGCACCATAATAAACGGCAACCGCAATGATCAGTCGCGTTGTCTTCACCTCGGGCGACTCCAACGTGGCGGCATCCAGAACTTCCACATAATCGATACGGCCGCCGCTGCCGGTGATCTCCGCCACGATGCGCTCCCGCAACTCCGCCGGATCGGTATCGGGAAAAGAAGCCATTCTGGCCTGTGCCGCGGCCAGCGAATGCGAAATCGCCGGCGCCCGGCTCCGGTCCTCCGCGCTCAGATATTTATTACGTGAACTCAGTGCCAGACCGTCGGCCTCACGAACAATCGGTCCCACGATCATGCGGATCGGAAAATTCAAATCGCGGATCATCCGTCCCAGAATCAATGCCTGCTGAGCGTCCTTCTGACCGAACACCGCCACATCCGGCAGTACGGCGTGAAACAACTTGGTTACCACCGTGGCGACCCCGCGAAAATGCGTCGGCCGCGTTTTGGCGCATAACCCGCGCGACAATTTTTCCTCCGTCACCCAGGTACTGCAATCCGCCGGATACATTTCCTTCGGCTCCGGCGCAAAGATCGCCTGGACTCCATGTTCTTCACACAAACGGCGGTCATGCTCGAAGTCCCGCGGATATTGCGCAAAATCCTCGTTGGGACCGAATTGGGTGGGATTGACGAAAACGGTGACCACGACCACATCGGCATTTTTCCGGGCCAGGTCGATCAACGACATATGACCATCATGCAAAAAGCCCATGGTGGGGACAACGGCGACGGTCTTCCCGTTCCGCTTCTGCTCCATGGAGTATTGCTGCATGGCCTTGATTGTTTTAAATACATCCATAAGTATGCTGCTGGATTTGAATAATTATGTTTCGTTATTACGACCGGACATCCGTTGCGATGTCCGCTGAACACATTGGGCAGTTCAATTTAGCGGTTAAGATAATCCCGGCCCGGATAAATAGCGAACTGTTTTCACGTTTTTTTATAAAAAAAGCCGTATATGCGAAACCCGGTTCCGGACGCAAAATCTCCCGGCAACAAAAGAAGCGAACCGGAAAATCTTTTCGGGATTTTCCGGTTCGCGAATATGACCTCGAATTCAGCCGGAGACGTCCGGTCCCGGATTGCCGCTAATTAGTCGGCGTCACCCGATCCCGTCTCCGCCATACTTTTATTTCCCGGCGGAATCGAAGAAGGTCAGCATATCGCCGGGGCCGAGATCGGCCAGCCAGAGGTCGGCCGACTGCTTCGCCTTGGCATCGAAACGCAATTCGGCCACCGGGAACGGCTTGACCAATTCGATCTTCCGACCGGCTTCGCATTTGACCCGTCCCAACGCCGTCGTGCCGTCGGCGGCGTAAACCCAGCCGTCCGGACGATAGACACAGAACGCCGGATTGGGCACCCCGACCAGCGATCCGGCATCCAGCTTTTCGAGCTGGAACCGACCCCGGATCAGACTCTGATCCTGCAAAGTGAGGGTCCTGCCTTCAATCGACCGGGCCTGGAAGCCCAGATCGATCGGGGCCTCCGCCGTAAAGGCGCGGCCTCCGGCCACATAGGCGGACGGAATATCCCGATCCAGAACAACAGTTTCCTGCTTCAGATCGGCCGTCACCACCTTGGCGGTCAGCGACGCCTGGGCCCGGACGACTTCCTTGCCTTCCCGAACGATGG
>JAQUZV010000264.1 GCA_028691155.1 Victivallales bacterium | reverse complement strand
TCCAGCCTTTGGCGGCCAGATAGGCGCGATCCTGGTCGGTGAGGCGGAAACGCGAACGGAACGGCGATTGCGCCAGTCGTGGTTTCAATTCCTGATAATTCATCTGCGGTCCACTGATGTTTGCCGTGACGGAAACCGCCATGGGCAACGGTTCGAGTGCCGGGCGCTTACAGCATGGCGCCGGCCACTTTGGTGTTGACCAGTTCCGGGAGGTCGGCGAGGAAGTCGATGGTCCCGAGATTTTTTTCAATATTCAGGTCGACCACGGCCGGTTCCAGAAAAAGATTGGTTTTGCCGATCGGCCGGCCGTAACCCAGAATGCGGGCGATGGTGTCGCTCAGATTGATGAGCAGGCACAGATGATAGTCCAGCTGGTCTTCCTCGGCAAAATCGTATTCCCAGAAGCGGTGGTGGCGGGCGATGGCGGTCAGCGTCAGCTCGTCCATATGCCATTCCCGGCCCAGCTCCAGGCCGATTTTTTCATGACGTTCGGCAAAAATGGGATTGAACATGCTTTCGGTCGCATTTTCCTTTAACCGGAGGCAGAAACGCGGATCGAGCGACAGCTCTTTCAGAATCGCCAACTTGCCGATGTCGTGGAGCAGTCCGGCCAGAAACGCCAAACCCGGTTCGGGAAAATAGCGTTGGGTCAGAAAACTGGCAATGATGGCGGTGGCGTAGCTGTGGCGGATGATCTGCCGGGCAATCTCGCCGAACCGGCGGTCGCTGGCAAAACTGATCTTGATGGCGTAAATCTGCAACAAGGCGCGAATATTGTTTTTCCCCAGCCGAAGCAGGGCCGGATAGAGTTCGGTAATGGAAAAGCCGCGGTTGAACAAAGAGGAATTGATGCTGGCAATGAACATGGCCGCCAGAGACGGATTCTTTTCGATGATGGCGGTAATTTCCCGATATTCGAAGTCGGGACCGTCCAGCAACCGGAAGACTTCCAGAATCTGATTGGGAATGGAGAACACCGGTAATTCTCCGGCGGCAATTTTGCGGTTCAGGTGCAGAATGGCCTGATCGACCGTAACCCGGTCGTAAGGCAGATTTTCATAGGTCGGATCGAAGTTCGGGTGACCGGCAAAACACCACCAATGCCCTTGATCTTCGGCGTCTTCCTGCGGCGTCTTCCGGGGCGAAGAAATTCCCGCCATAACCGCTTTGCGGCTGATGACCGACGTGACATCTTCCGGCGTTGCCGTCACGGGGGAAGATGATTCCCGCGGCGACGACTTGCTTTTCCTGAGCTGCGCCAGGAGATTGATAAGCCCCATAAACCGTTACCTTAAAAATGATGTAATCGCCAAAAAACTCCAATGCAGTTTCAATTATATCATCATTGTTAATGAGATGCAAATCTTTTCCTGACAATTGCCGTGGAAAAGGCCGGTGACGTCCGGGGCGGTTGCTTTTATTTGCCGAACGCAAAAAAAACTCCCGATCCTGTTTTAAATTGGATTTGCATAAATGCCGGGGTGAATTATATTATTGCTTTTTGACGCTTATATCGATAGGTCGGCAAACCCTCAAGTTGACAGATGAACCGGATATAACAGTTTTGAAATTGAAATTGCAACGGAAACAGCAACAAATTATTGTTAAGGAGAGTAAAACATGTACGCAGTTATTCAGACCGGCGGAAAGCAGTATAAAGTAGTCCAGGACGAAGTCATCGACATCGAATTGCTCCAGGGCGAAGTCGGCAGCACCGTTACTTTCGATCAGGTTCTTGCCGTGGGCGAAGAAGGCGGCGAACTCAAGGTCGGCGCGGAAGTCGGCAAAGCTCAGGTGCAGGGTGAAATCGTGGAATTCTTCCGCGGTCCCAAACTGGTGGCGTTCAAGATGAAGCGCCGCAAAGGCTATCGCAATACCCGCGGCCATCGCCAGAATCTCTGTTCCGTCAAGATTACCGCCATCAACGCCTGAGCCGGCGGTTGTGGGGTGCCAGATGAAATATGATCCCAACGGTGCGTTGCTGGAAAGCGAAATTCCCGGCCTGAAGCTGCTCAATCGCGGCAAGGTACGGGATGTCTATGACCTGGGCGACAGCTTGCTGTTCATCGCCACGGACCGAATCAGCGCTTTCGATGTGGTGATGCCGAACGGCATTCCCGCCAAAGGGGAAGTGCTGACCCGGATTTCGCTGTTCTGGTTCGAATATATGGACTGGCTGCCGAATCATCTGATTACCGCGGATGTCGCTTCCCGGCCGGAATTGGCGCCTTACGCCAAAGACCTCCAGGGACGCTCGATCATTGTCCGGAAGGCCCGGCCGTTGCCGGTGGAATGCATCGTGCGCGGCTATCTGATCGGCAGCGGCTGGAAGGACTACCGGGCCACCGGTATGGTTTCCGGCATTGAACTGCGCCCCGGTTATCATCAGGCCGAAAAGCTGGACCGGCCGTTGTTCACTCCTTCCACCAAGGCGGAGCAGGGGTTGCACGACGAAGCCATTTCTTTCGACCAGGTGGTGGAAATCATCGGGACGGAACAGGCGACGACGATTCGCGATTTGTCATTGCGGATTTACCGTACGGCGGCCGATTATGCCCTGACCAAGGGGATAATCGTTGCCGATACCAAGTTCGAATTCGGCCTGCTTGACGGTCAAATCATCCTGATCGATGAAGTGTTGACCCCGGATTCCAGCCGGTTTTGGCCGGCCGACCGGTATCAACTGGATTGCAGTCCCCCGAGTCTGGACAAGCAGTATGTCCGCGACTATCTGGAAAGTCTGGACTGGAACAAGACCGCTCCCGGTCCCCGGTTGCCGGTGGAGGTGGTGCGGAAAACCACGGAAAAATATCTCGACGCCTACCGCCGGATTACCGGCAGGGAACTGGCGTAATCTGAAACTTTCGGCGTGCCGGTTGCCGGTGCGCGTTACGGGCATTTTTCGTTTTCAGGCGGAAAACGGAAAATGCTCTTGTTTTTTATCTTCCGGCCGCTTCCGGGTTGCGACCGCGCCGCATGGTTATTTCTATCTTCTTCCTTGATGATAAATTATTTGCCCCTGGTTCAGCAAGTCCTATCTCACGCAATGGACCACGCCGGAATAGATCAGGCCGCCCCAGAGGACGGACAGAAACAGCCACAAACATATGCCCATGAGAACCGGTTTGAAGCCCAGTTCGCGGAGCTTGTCACGGGTCAAATTGGCGCCGATCAGGAACAGCGTGGTAATCATGATGCCGGTGGACAGCTCCTTCAGGAATGCGCCCGGGCCGTGGAGGGCCGGGAACAAGGCGACGATGGCCGCCGCCATCAGAAATCCGGGAATAAACCAGGGCACCCGGACCACCAGTTTCCGTTGGCCTGATTTATGGTGATGATGACGGTTGGCCACAAACAGGGAAATAAAGGCCGTTACCGGCACGATCCACAACGCCCGGGCCAGTTTTACCGTGGTTCCCACTTCCAGCGCCTCCTTGCCGTATTGCATGGTGGCGCCGACGACGGAACTGGTGTCATGAATGGCCAGCGCCGACCAGAAGCCGAATTGTTCCTGCGTCAGATGCAGCAGATGACCGACCGCGGGGAACACCAGCAGGGCGATGGCGTTCAGGGTAAAGATCGTGATCGAGGCGATGGCGATGTGATGGGTTTTCGCATTCAG
>JAQUZV010000011.1 GCA_028691155.1 Victivallales bacterium | reverse complement strand
CGCAACCCGCGACGCCCTCGCCCTTCGGGTAAACGCCGTGGTCACCATGCCGATGAACAAGGCGTCGGTAAACCTGGCCGGAGTCAAATTCACCGGTCATACCGAGCTGATCGCCGCCATGTGCGGCGTAAAAAATTATGCCATGATGCAGTCTTCCGGTCATCTCCGGGTAGCGTTTGTCACCACCCACATCCCGTTGGCGGAAGTCAGCCGTTATGCCACTTTCGCGCGTATCGTAGAAGTAACCCACCTGCTCGAAGCGGTCTGCCGCGCCGAAGGAGTCAGCCGCCCCCGACTGGCCGCCGCCGCCATCAATCCCCACGCCGGGGAAAACGGCTTTATGGGCCGGGAAGACGAAGAAACGGTCAAACCGGCGCTGGCGGCGCTGCGCCGGGAAGGCATTGACATCGCCGGGCCGTTCCCGCCCGACACGCTGTTTCTGGCGGATACGCGGCAACGTTTTGACGGCATAGTGTCAATGTATCACGATCAGGGTCATATCCCGTTCAAAATGCTGGCGTTTGCCACCGGAGTGAATTCCACGCTGGGACTGCCGATCATCCGGACCAGTCCCGACCACGGCACCGCGTTCGAAATTGCCTGGCAGGGTCAGGCGGATCCCCGCAGCGTCTTTGCCGCGGTCCGCGTTGCGGCCCTCCGCGCCGCCGCCAAAGAAAAATAAATCGCGGCCAATCGACCGGAGCGGAAACCCGCCGGCTTCCGGGACGATAACAACAGAAAAGGAAGAAGTCAGGAACATGTGGAGGAAGAAAATTTTAGTATGGGCCCTCATCGGGGCCGGATTGACCGCAACCGCCGCCGGCCTAACCGCCTCCACCCAAAAATCGGCCTGTCGCCGCGGCACGGTAATCGCCGCCGCCAAAATTCCCGATCCCCGAACCTCCCCCTATCAGGATTGCGATTTTGCCGTCCTGACCGAAGTGGACGGTCGGCAACTGGTGGTGATAATGCCGGCCTACCGTCAACGCCGGTTACTGCCCTGGAGCCGGTTGCAACCCGGCCACATCATCAGCTTTGTCCCCGTTGCCATGGAAAAACTGACCCCGGCGGAAGAATCGGTCCAACTCGCGGACGATCTGAATCGTTTCGACCTGGACAATGTCTATGCCAGAAAGGTAACCATTGTTGCCGCCGATAAGGCGGCATCCCCTTCTCCGGCCGCCACCGTCGCCGCGCCGGACCAAACAGCTAAATACCTGGCCCTGCCGGAAGGAAAAAAATCATTATACCATAAACCGCCGCAATATGAAGAACTGCAACGGCAACGGCAACAACTTATCGCCGCCGAAAAATCCCGGATAGAAAAGCGTCTCGCGACCGGTCTGTCCCATCGCCGGGAGCTGCAACGCCTCTATGACGCGTATAATGCGTCCCGGCGGGAAAAATGGCAGAACAACGCCTTCTTCGCCAATCACTGGATGCGGGATTTCAACGCCAAAACCGGCATGGATTTCTCCTATTGGGAACCCAATACCATTACCGTCATCAAACGGCTGAACGAATTCTGCCGCAACCGCTATATCGACCTGATCGTAATTCCTTTCCCCAAATGCGGTTACTTTGCCGCCAAAGTCCTGTGTCCGGAATATTTCCCGGCCGACAACGTGGTCGATCCCCATTACGAACAGCACCTGCTGCAGCTGCTGGACAACGGCATCGAGGTCATGGACCTGCGCGACGCCTTCTACCGGGACATGTACCGCTATCCCCTGCTCTACGGCTATCACTGCGGTGATTTTCATGCCGCGGAAGGAGGCGTCAAAATCGCCGCCGCGGCAATGGCCCATAGATTGCAGCGCTATCACCTGGCCCGCGATTTCCAACCGGGCGAACTGCAACTGCAACAGGTTCCGCTGCTCTCGCTGCGCCACGATCTGGCCGGAAAAAGCGACGGCTACTGGCCGCCGGGCAACCCGAATTACCCGGTCGGTTCTCCGCTGATGACCGAATGCGTGATGCAAAACGGAGAAACGCTGAACCTGCATCCGGGCAACGGCGCCCGGGTCTTGTGCTTCGGCGACAGCCTGATGCATTATCCCTGCGAAGAACACGCCGCCAACATGGCTTCGCGTCTGGCGCTTACGGCCGGAATCAAAGTGGCGTCGAAATCGAAAAGTTCCGGCGGCATCACATTTCTCTCGCGCCTGGTCCGTTATGACGACAACATTCTGAACCGTCTCCGGGTCATTTTTCTGGTCTATATTCCCGATTACAATTACGAAGGGCAGAAATGGAACACCGGCCTCTGAGGCCGGAAACGGAGCAGGACACGGCGCGGCCGCAAGACCGGAAGTATCGTTGCGGCAGAGCGGAAAAATGGCCGGACCGCCAAGCCGCGCTCTCTCCCGGGCCGCAAAGGATATTCCGGATAAAAACGGGTTGCGGCTTTGCATTTTTTCTTTGTTACTGTAGCTTTCAGGTATAAAATACGGAAAAGAAACACAGATTTAGAGGTTGTCTGATTATGGATTGTTCAAAAGTCAAGGTTTTGATTATAACGGGGTTCGGACTCAATTGCGAAAAAGAGACCACGGCGGCATTTGCCGGCAACGGCGCCACAGCGGAACAGGTTCATCTCAATGACCTGCTGGCGGGAAAACGCCGGCTGGAAGAGTTTCATATTCTGGCCTTCATCGGCGGATTCTCATTCGGCGACCATCTCGGTTCCGGTACCGTCTTCGCCAACCGGGTCCGCTACAACCTGCGCGAACAACTGGAAAAATTCGTGGCCGACGGCAAGCTGGTCATCGGCATCTGCAACGGGTTCCAGACGCTGACCCGTCTGGGGCTGGTTCCCGCCCTGAACGGCAAATATTTTCATCAGGAAGCCGCCCTGGCCCACAACGACTGCGGCGTGTTCCGCGACGACTGGATTTACCTGAAAGCCGATCCGGCCAGCCCCTGCGTGTTTACCCGCGGACTGGAACTGATCCGCTTGCCGATCCGCCATGGCGAAGGCAAATTCGTGGCCGAACCGGAAGTCATGGCCCAAATCGAAGCCGGACATCAGGTGGTGTTCCGCTACGCTCATGCCGACGGCTCCGTCGCCGACGATTTCCCGGCCAACCCGAACGGCTCGTTGAACGCCGTCGCCGGAATCTGCGACCCTACCGGACGCATTTTCGGTCTGATGCCGCATCCCGAAGCTTTTCTGTCCCCGTACAACGCCCCCGACTGGACCACGCAGAAAATCAAAGGGACGTTGCCGGAACAAGGCGACGGCAATGCCATTTTCGCCAACGCCGTGGCCTACGCCGTCCAAAATCTGATCGACTGACGCCGTTGGGAGGCCGCCATAAAACCCGTTATCGGGCAATCATTTAGGTTCAATATAATAAAAAAATGTTCAACGAACCGAATGTTTGCTTTTTTTTCCGGTTTCGGCTTGACGCACCGGCGATCCGGCATTAACGTACGCGCTGTTTTACAGTGGGTAACCTTTATGGCCGAGACGGTCATAACCAATTAAATTTGCGGAGTTTGCAAGAGAAATGAGTCAAAGTTACAATGTAGCCGTGGTCGGGGCGACCGGCGCCGTCGGCATCGAAATGATTGAAACGCTCGCCAAGAGAAATTTCCCGGTAAAGAACCTGCGGCTGCTGGCCTCGGCCCGTTCCGCGGGAAAGAAACTCGCCTTCAAGGACGAGGAAATTGCCGTGGAAGAACTGACCCATGACTCGTTCAAGGGCGTCGATATCGCGCTGTTCAGCGCCGGCGGCGACATTTCCAAAGAATATGCCCCGTCCTGCGTCAAAGCCGGAGCGGTCATGATCGACAACTCCAGCGCCTTCCGCATGGATGACAAAGTGCCGCTGGTGGTGCCGGAAGCCAATCCCGAAGATGTCAAATGGCATCAGGGCATTATCGCCAACCCGAACTGTTCCACCATCATTATGATCGTGGCCGTATACCCGCTGCACAAGGCTAAGGGACTGAAACGTCTGGTTGCCGCCACCTATCAGGCCACCAGCGGCGCCGGCGCCAAGGGCATGGAGGAAATGCTCGTCCAGTCCCGGCAGTTGCTGGATAACGAACCGATCCATCCCCGGGTTTTCGCGCACCGGATCGGGTTCAATCTGATCCCGCATATCGACGTCTTCCTCGACAATATGTACACCAAGGAAGAAATGAAGATGGTCAACGAAGGACGCAAGATCATGCACCATCCGAACCTCAAGGTGTCCTGCACCTGCGTCCGCGTCCCGATCATGCGGGCGCACTCGGAAGCGCTGAACATGGAATTCGACCAGGAAATCACGCCGGAAGAAGCCCGCGCCATTCTGAGTCTGGCGCCGGGAGTGACGGTGGTGGACGATCCGGCCAACAAACGTTATCCGATGCCGGCGGACGCGTCCGGAATGTACGATGTCCTGGCCGGACGTATCCGGCAGGATGTTTCCCGCGACGACAAACGCGGACTGGACATGTTCATCAGCGGCGACCAGTTGCTCAAGGGCGCGGCCCTGAACGCGGTGCAGATCGCGGAACTGCTGTAAGTTTCACGTTGTGACAACGGCCCGAACGGAAAAATCCGTTCGGGCCGTTTTTTTATGATTGCGGCGACGGAACAAGACCCCGTTCCGGAAGCCGGATAAATTGTCCGGAGCACTTGAACCGGGACGGCTTTAGGGTAAGTTACCATAAACAGGAACCAGCAACTTCCACAGGATACAGAAAGATCATGGCAGACGACCACACTTTCGCCGCCGGCGCGGCATTGCATTTCATCGGCATCGGCGGCATCGGCATGAGCGGACTGGCACAAATGTGCCGGGCGCTGGGCTGCCGCGTCTCCGGCAGCGACCGGGCGCTGGACAATCCCGAAAACCGGCGTATTTTTACGGCCCTGCGGGCTCAGGGCATCACCTTGTACCCCCAGGACGGCTCCGGCGTCCGCACCGCCCGTCCCGACTACCTGATCTATTCCACCGCCATCGAAGAGGACAATCCCGACTTTGCCGCCGCAGCCGCCGACGTGACCCGACTGCATCGCTCCGCCGCGCTGGCCATGGCCATGCGGCAACAGCACGATCTCACCATGATTGCGGTAACCGGCAGTTGCGGCAAAACCACGGTTTCAGCCTGGCTGGCGGAAACATTGGACCGGATGGGACATGCACCGTCATTCCTGACCGGCGGACTGGCCAACTCCTATATCGCCCCGGCCCGGGCCGGCAATTATCGCCGGGGTCACGGCCGCTACTTCGTCTTCGAGGCCGATGAAAGCGATAAAAGCCTGCTGGCCTACCATCCCGATTTTACGGTCATACTGAATATCGGCACCGACCATTACAGCAAAGAGGAGTTGATCCGGGTTTTTCAGCAATTTCTGCGCCAAACCACCATCGGAGCCGTGGTGGAGCAAAGCGTGGCGGCGGCACTGGGTCCGGAATGCATGGCCCATTTGCAGGTGACCTTATTTGACGCCCGGGAAAACGGCGGCGGCGCCGACACCGCCGGATTTCGCGATTTTTGCTCGGACGCCAACGGATTTTCCGCCGCATTCGCCGGTGCCGGGCGGTTGTCGCTCCCCCTGCCCGGCGTTCATAATGCCGCCAACGCCCTGACGGTACTGTGCAGCCTCCGAATGCTGGGTCTGCCGTCCGCCGGAATCGACACGGCATTGTCGGCGTTCGGCGGCGTCTGGCGGCGCTTCGACTATGCCGGAACGCTGCCCTCCGGCGCCGCCGTCTATGACGACTACGCCCACAATGTGGAAAAGATCGTCTCCTGCATTCGGGGTGCCCGCAGCATCAACGGCGGCCGCGTTGTGGCCCTGTTCCAGCCGCACGGCTTCAAGCCGTTGCAGTTCATGCGCGAAGAACTGCTGCGTCAACTGGAAAAACAACTGGAGAAAGACGATATTTTCGGACTGCTGCCGGTCTATTACGCAGGCGGTACCGCCGCGTTTTCGCCGACATCCGAGGAAGTGGCGGCAACGTTCCGGGACCGCGGCAGCAAATCCTATCGCTACTGGCCGTCGCGCGCCGACGCGGCTCAGGCATTGCAGCGGCTGACCGGAAAAGGCGACGTGGTGTTGATTATGGGCGCACGGGACAATTCTTTATCGGACTGGGCCAAAGAAATTACTTGCACCGGCAAGTGAATGAGATTATAATAGGTATAAGGCAATATCCGTATTCTTATTACTGTTTCGAGGAGAAAAATGTTGACATTGACGCTGAGTACGACCGCAAGGGATGAAATGATCGACATTACGTCGCGCCTGGCGGCGATGACGCCGCCCGACCTGACGGAGGGACTTTGCCAGGTCTTCTGTCTTCATACCACCGCCGGCCTCACCATCAACGAAAACTGCGATCCCGATGTGCGTTGCGACCTGATCCGTAAACTGGACCGGCTCATCGCCTGGAACAGTCCGGAATTTCATCATGCCGAAGGCAACAGCGCCGCCCACCTCAAGGCGTCGCTACTGGGGTTTTCCCAGCTGATTCCGGTCCAAAACGGCCGGTTGCGGCTGGGACGCTGGCAGGGGGTCTATTTCTGCGAATTCGACGGGCCGCGGCAACGCACGTTGACCGTACAGTTTATTGCCGCCCGGCCCGGAAATGTTCCCGCTCGGGGAAAGGATGAATTATGAACGGAAAAATGATAAATCGCATGCGGGCCGCCGGTCTGGTCCTGTTGCTGATGACAACCGCCGCGGCGGTCAACGCCACCGGCAATGCGCAGCACGAACCTTACATCCGGCTGAAATCGGGGCAGACCCTGGAGGTGAAAACCCTGAAGGCATTGGATGAGCAAGGCAATCTGGCCTTTGAAAACCATGACGGATCGTTCATCATGAGCCGCAGGCTTTACGATTACGCCGTGGTGCCGCAGCCGTCGGCCATTGCCGCCGCAGTGAAAATGTTGCAGGAGAACCGGGCCGAAGCCGCACTGAAGGCATTCGGTGAACTGGAACGGCAATACCGTTATCTCGGCTGGGCCTATTATTGCCGTTATTATCGCATGATGGCACTGCAACAACTCAAACGCGACGGAGAAATGCTGCAGTTGCCGGACCCTTCGGAACAGGTAAAAGATGAAGATTTATCGGCGGCGGAACGACGCCACCGCTGGCAATGCCGCCGCCTGCAGGCCGAGGCATATCTGCACTCGCATCAGGAAAACAAGGCGGAAGAGTTGTGGCAACGGATCGCCGGTTGTCCCGAAGACGATCTGGCGGCCGGAGCTTATAATCGCCAGGCCGACCTGAAATTGAGTCGCCGGCATCCGGAAGCGGCGCTGACATTGTACCTGCGCCCGATATTCATGTTCGAACGGCATACCGCCGGACGCGAATATGCATTGCGCCAGGTGGTGCGGCTGATGCGGGAACAACAGGATCCGCGCCTGAAAAATTTCACCGCGATGCTGAATCAGGAATATCCGGAGAAAAAAACGGACCAGCCGTAAAACGGCACCAAACCAAGGAAAGAATTCACGCATGAAGAATCTGATTATTATCGGCAGCGGCGCCGCCGGGCTGACCGCCGCCATTTACGCCTCCCGGGCCAATCTGAACCCGCTGGTAATTTCCGGCGTCCTGCCGGGCGGACTGCTGACCCAAACGACCGACGTCGAAAACTTTCCCGGCTTCCCCGAAGCCATCAACGGTTATGAACTGATGATGAAATTCGAGGAACAGGCCAAACATTTCGGCGCGGAAATCATCAGCGATGTCGTGTCCGGAGTACAGTTGACCCCGGGAGGACCGCAGGAAATCCGTCTCGGCAGTGGGGAAACCATTGCCGCGAAGGCCCTGATTATCGCCACCGGAGCTTCGCCGCGCTGGCTGGGACTGCCGTCGGAAGACCGACTGAAGAATCACGGGGTCTCCGCCTGCGCCACCTGCGACGGCGCCTTTTACCGCGGCATGGACGTGGTCGTGGTCGGCGGCGGCGACACCGCCATGGAGGAAGCGTTGTTTCTGACCAAGTTTGCCGCCAAAGTAACGATTATTCATCGTCGCAAGGAATTCCGTGCCTCCCGAATCATGGCGGCACGAGCTTTGGCCAATCCCAAAATTGCCGTCAAGTGGAATGCCGTGGTCAAGGAGGTGCTGGGAGAGAAAGAGGTGGCAGGCGTCAAAGTTGCCGACGTTGTCAGCGGCACGGAAAGCGTCATCCCCTGTCAGGGCTATTTTGCCGCCCTGGGACACGTCCCCAACACCGAGGTGTTCCGTCCGGCGGTGGCGGCGGATCAGGCCGGGTTTATCCAATTGGCCCCCCAAAGCAGCGCCACCAATATCGACGGGGTTTTTGCCGCGGGAGACTGTGCCGACCACGTTTATCGCCAGGCGATTACGGCGGCGGGAATGGGTTGTCGGGCCGCAATCGACGCCGAACGCTGGCTGGCCGGACGGGAATAATTGCCGGGAAAATCATTTTCCCGGACAATATTTCCATGACCGGTGAGTTTTATTGACGGTTACCAATATTACCCGAATCAACAACAATGCCGACAACAAAATATTGTGGGGTGTCATATGGCTGATGAATCTAGAGAGTTGCCGCGTGGCACGGAAACCATCCTGATCGTCGACGACCAGGAAACCATCTGGGATTTTCTGATCGAAGCGCTGCAGGAATTGGGCTATTCGGTTCTGCTGGCGGAAAACGGCCTGGACGCAGTGGAAATATACCGCTGCAATCCGCATGAAATCGATCTGGTGCTCCTGGATATGATCATGCCGAAAATGGGCGGACACAAAACGTTTTCGCAGATCAGGGAAATCGATCCCCATGCCAAAATTCTGCTCTCCAGCGGTTATGTTTCAGAAGAAGAAGTCAAAGATCTGCTGGCTCAGGGCGCGGCCGGGTTTCTGCCCAAACCGCATCGCCTGCCGCTGATGGCGCGGGAATTCCGCCGCATTCTCGACGCCTGAATGCCGTCAAGGCAAAGGCGTAAGAAAAATCCCGCTGCCGGGGGCCGGAACAGTTTCAGGTCTTCCGGCGGCGCCATGCGGCGGCAACCGGAGAGAAAAAAAACGACCAATGACGATGCAAGCGCTCGCCGAAAAGTTCGATTTACCCTACGCCGGAAATGCGGGACCGGGGCCATTATCGCCATGAGGAAAATTGTCGGAGGGAAAGCACCTGAAGCCGTCAAGAAAAATAAAAAAGGAAACAGGTATTATTCTCATAGACATACATTAAAAATAAAGCTTTGCAGCTCCGATGCATTCCTGTTCAGAGATTAACCTGTTTCCTAATATTCAGTATACACCAAATCGGATTTTTTTCAACTGCTCCAAGCTCAAAATAAGGTAAAAAGTGAAGATCATCATTGCCCCGGATTCCTTTAAGGGATGCCTGCGCAGCACCGCCGTTGCCGCCGCCGTCAAACGCGGATTGGCGGAAATGTTGCCCGACGCGGAGATACGAACCATGCCGCTGGCCGACGGCGGCGAAGGAACCGTCGCCGCACTGGTGTCCGCCACCGGCGGCAGCTACCTGCAAGTCCCGGTGCGGGGGCCGCTGGGCGATCCGGTCGAAGCGGTTTACGGCCGCATCGACGCCGAAACCGCCGTCATGGAAATGGCCGCCGCCGCCGGACTGGAACTGGTCGAATCCCACCGTCTCAATCCCGGCCGCACCTCCACTTACGGCGTCGGGCAGATGATTGCCGACGCCATCCGCCGCGGTTTTCGCCACCTGGTGATCGGAATCGGCGGCAGCGCCACCGTGGACGGCGGTGCCGGCATGGCCCAGGCCCTCGGATTCGTATTACGGGATGCGGCGGGCAAGCCCATTGCGGAACCCGCTTCCGGCGGCATGCTGGAAAAGATTACCGCCATTGAAGCCGGACCGGATACGGCCTTACTGCGGCAGGTGGATATCCGCGTCGCCTGCGATGTCACCAACCCCCTGACCGGGCCGCGGGGCGCAGCCCCGGTATACGGGCCCCAAAAAGGCGCCGACCCGGCCATGGTGCAACAATTGGCGGCCGGACTGGAAAATTTTTCCCGCCTGGCCATTGCCGCCGACCTGGCCGACGACAATTGCCATCCCGGTGACGGCGCGGCCGGCGGACTGGGCTTCGCGTTGCGCACCCTGTGCGGAGCGGAAATCGTTTCCGGCGCCAGACTGGTGATTGAAACGGCGCAACTGGAGAAACAACTGCAGGATGCCGATTGGGTCATCACCGGCGAAGGCTGTACCGACGACCAAACCGCCGCCGGCAAATTGTGTGCCGTCGTCGCGGCCACCGCCGCGGCATATCGGGTGCCGACCATTGTGCTATCCGGCGCGGTAAAAGGTTCGGTGGCCAAACTGCAACACGACTTTGCCGCCGTCATGAGCATTGCCGCCGGTCCCGGTTCTTTGGCCGAAGCCATCGCCGCCGCGCCGGAACGACTCTACGCGGCCGGACGCAACCTCGGCGGCATCCTGCAACAGCAACAGAAATCGCGCTAGGCACCGGGAGGTGCGAAAAATCGGAATCGGCGTTCACTCCGGATGAAGAGACGGCAGGGCAACGTCATCACCGCCGGCCGGAGGGGATTGGCCGCGGCAAACACCGTGCCCGCCGTCATAATGTTTCGTCCGGCCGCCACCGCGGCCCGGACGCATCAGGTCTGCATCGACATCACTTCTTTATAGGCTTCCAGCAATTTATTGCGGATTTCCTTCATCAGCTGGAACGAGACTTCCGCCTGTTCCATTTTCATCACGACATCCTGAAGACTATCGGCATCGCCGGAGGCGAGATTCTGAATCGACACGTCCGCCTGTTTCTGGGCGCTGTCGACATCTTCGATAAGCCGGGTCAGCATATCGCCGAATTCGGCGCCGCTCTCCGGCGGCGCGGCGGTTTCGACATTCATGCCGTCCGCCGTGCCCTGAATTTCCCGCATCTGCTGCATCAGGGCTTCCGTATTGATAGCGTCGATCATTTCAACTCCCGCATGGCTGTGGTTCTCTTTGATATTCTATATGTTTTCGGCCAAAAAAGCAAATAATTTACCTGTACGGTCAGGATTTCAAAATATCGATGGTGCTGTCCGCCATCTTGCGGCTGTCGCGCAGGATCGAAAGGTTGGCTTCGTAGGCACGGGTGGCGGCAATCATATCGACCATTTCTTCCAGGGGCGAAATGTTGGGTACCAGGACCATACCGTCCGCATCGGCTTCGGGGTGGAACGGCATGTATTCCTGGGTGGGAGCGCGACTGGTATCGGTCGCGATCTCGGTCAGTTCGACCCCATCCAGGCCGTTGAGATCATCACCGCCGAGTTCGTCATTGTACTGCTCGGCGAAAATCGCCACCTTGCGCTGATACACCGACCCCTCCTGCCCGACCGAATGGGCATTGGCCAAGTTATTGGCCACAATATCCATACGCATGCGTTCGGCCTGCAGGGCGCCGGCGCTGATTTTTCCTGCCGGGATAAGATCGATCATGGCTGATTCATCCTCTATTTAATAGCTGCCTTAAGAATGTTCATCCGGGTTTTGAAGGCCCTGGTCACCAGACGGTAGAAGACACTGTTCTGCATCATATCGTTCATTTCCTGCGGCAGCACCACATTATTGCCGTCGTTGCCGACCGGCGTGGCGGTGTCTTCTTCGATTCTGGGCTGCAATCCGGTTGCCGCAGAAATGTCGCCGGAATCGATGGCCGCGGCCAACTGGTCCCGAAAATCCAGTTGCAGCCGGGTATAGTTCGGGGTTTCGGCATTGGCAATATTATTGGCAATCACCTTCTGCGCCGCCAGCGACAAATCGATCAGTTTGGCGTTCAACCGGCTGGTATCGTCGAAAACCAGATTTTCCACATTCATACTCATACTGTCGCCCCAACCGGACTCAACCGGCCCGAACCTGATTTTTGCGCAGTTTTTCCAGACCGTCCCAGATATTGAAACGGACCGGGTAAATGCTGGCTTCGGGGACAAACTGACAACCGAGGGATTTCTTCATATTGAGAATAACCGGACTCATCAGATTGGCGGTAAATTTCCGGATGTCGGTATTGACCGTAACCAGGCTGATCAACAGGCAATCGGCCGGATCGTCGAGCTGCAGCAGCCGGATATACGATTCCGGCAACCGGATCGAATAATCGCTTTTCAGCAGAAAGGTCTCGACACAGACAAACGACAGCCCGGATTGATCCAGCGCCTGCATGAACATGAACGGGGCTACTTTTTCGTTCACCAGGAAAATATATTCCCCGATGTCGCTGAAGCCGATAATCCCGTCGGGGAAGCGAAAAACATTTTCCGGGTTGACCTGTTTGACGACACAATGACTGCGACTGCCGATTTCCATCAACGAAGACGTGGCGAAATCAATGCTGGTACTCATTTGCTTTCATTCCCGATTTATTGCGAATCCTGAATTTTCAGGTTCACTTATGCATAAGTTGTGCCAGTTCTCTCCCAGGGGAATGGCGTCCGGCGGCAACGGCAGGATTTTCAGTTCCGGAACGCTTTTATTGCCGCCGGCGGAAATTTTTGCCGCCGCTGCGAACCCGTCCCGCCCCAAGAGTCGGAAAATCCGTCATTCCAAGGCTGAAACCAACGGCAAATCGGGAAAAATCGGGGGAGAATACTCGCTTTTTCCCGTTCCAACGATTATTATCTACCACGGAGGGTAATTTTAACCCCAGGCAAACCGAAACATATCAAGGGAGAGAGAATCATGAAGTTAAAAGCCATCGCCATGGCCGCCGTAATATGGGGTCTTGGAGCAACGCTTCAGGCGCAGACGCCGCCCATCACCTCCGGTACGGCAACGGCAAAACCCGCGGCCGCTCCGGTTGTCAAGTGCGCCCCCCAACGCTGGGACGCCATGCTGGCGGGATTCTGGTTCGACGTGCCGACCTCGATCACCAATGCCAACGTGAGGGGCTTGAAACTGGGACTGCCGATTTCGTCCGGCAACGGTAAAGTCATCGGCATGGAATGGTCGCTCGGTTGCGGCGCCACCAATTATATTTCCGGATTCCAGTGGTCGTTCGGTGTCGCAAAACCCGTCACGATGAAAGGCTTTCAGATGGCAATGGTCAATATGGCCGAAGAAGAACTGCACGGCGCCCAGTTGGGACTGGTCAATGTTTCACCGGCCAACGGCGTTCAGATCGGAATCGTCAATTCCGCCGACAACGCGGAATGTCAGTTGGGCATCGTCAATCTGAACAAAAACGGCTGGTGCCCTTTCATGCTGTTCTTCAATATGTCCAAATAAATCCGGGGCACCGGCAACCGGGCATAACATTACCCGGCGGCGGTTTTTTCCGTCGCCGGGCCGCTCAGAACCGGTCCGCGCCGTGGAGCAGCAACAACAACAGCAAGGGGGTCAGCATCTCGGTCAACTCTTCGGCGGCCCCGATCGTATCGCCGGTGGCCCCGCCGATTTTAATCCGGGTATAAAATGCCCATACCGGGGCAAACAGCCACAGCAGCACCACCAGCCGGAGACCGGGAAAGCCGAACAGCAACCAGCCCGCAACCAGCCACAGCAGCAACGCCGTCCCGCCGTCCCACCACTGCCGCCGCCGGAACATCACCGCGCCCAACCCCGTTTCCAGGGCGTAACGGGAACCAATAATATACCAGACGATGCCGCAACGGCCGCTCAACGCCGCCAGCCCCGCCGCCCAGGGCAGCAGCGCCGACGGCAATGCCGCCAGCGCCGCAGTCTTCATGCCCAGCACCGCCACTATGGCCAGCACCCCCATCGTTCCGATATGGCTGTCATGCATAATCTCCAGTACCCGTTCCCGGGGACGGCTGCTCAAAAAACCGTCCGCGGTATCGGCCAGGCCGTCGAGATGAAAGCCCCGGGAAATCATGGCCATGAAGATAACGCTGCCGACGGCGGCCAACATCGTATTGCCAGGAAACAGCCACAGCCACAGCCGGGACCAGCCGAACGTCGCCGCTCCGGCCAACAATCCGACCAGCGGGAAAAACACCCGGCAGCGTTCCAGCTCCCCTTCCGTCGCCGCATAACCCGGCACGGGAATGGCCGTCAGCATGGTCAAGGCCGCCAGAAAACATCGTCGCATGACTTCTCCTCGGTTGTACGTAATTTGCTCGTGGTTCCGGACCATTCTTTCCGACCACCGCCCAGACTCACAGGCCGCGATCGGTGACTCCGGCGGAACCGAAGGTGGCCATTCGCGTCATGACCGCGGCCGCGGCATCCAGCAGATTCATGGCCAGCGCCGCCCCGGTCCCCTCGCCCAGCCGCATATTGAGATCCAACAACGGCTTTTTGCCCAGATATTCCAGCATGAATCGGTGCCCGCGTTCCATACTGCCGTGGGCGCAGATCATATAATCGACGGCCGCCGGACACAACGCCTTGGCAATCAACGCCCCCGCCGTGGAAATAAAGCCGTCCACCACCACCGGTCTGCGCTGTGCCGCCGCGCCGAGAATCAGTCCGGCAATTCCGCCGATTTCGAATCCGCCGACTTTGGCCAGGACGTCGATGCCGTCGGCGGGATCGGGATGATTAAGTTCGATACCGCGCCGAATCGCGGCAATTTTAACCGGCAGTTGCGAACTCGGCAGCCCGGCGCCGCGATCCACCAGTGCGGACAGGTCGGTCGAATCGGTCATTCCGGTCAGCACGGCAATGATCGCGCTGCTGGGAGTGGTATTGCCGATCCCCATTTCTCCGGTGCCGAAAACATCCGTCTCCGGGGCCAGCTCGGCGGCAATCGCCATCCCGGTTTCCAGCGCCTGAACCGCCTGATCCCGAGTCATGGCCGGACCGCAGCAGAAGTCGGCGGTACCGGGCGCAATTTTGGCATTAACGATCTTTCCGGCCGCCGCCAGGTCGCTCAAATCACCGGCCACGCCGATATCCACCACCGTCACCGCGGCCCGGGCATTCGCCGCCAGTGCATTGATCCCCGCGCCGCCGGCAATGAAATTATAGATCATTTGTCGGGTGACTTCCTGCGGCTGCAAGGTCACCCCCTGCGCCACCACGCCATGATCACCGGCAAACAGAACAATATTTTTCCGCGCCACCGGCAATTGCAGCGACCGCGTCATTCCGGCCAGATCCTCGGCCAGTTCGAGCAGACGCCCCAACGCCCGGCGCGGCATGGTCAAATCGTCGATATGCGCCGCCGCCTTATCCCGATATTCCTGTGACTGGGGCGCAATCGCCGCCAGCGTTTCCCGTAACAACTTCATTTTAACCGTCACTCCCTGATGATTTAAGCAACAACGGCAACCCGCAACTGACCAGGAACACCCGGTCGGCAAAAGCCGCCACCGCCTGGGCACAACGCCCCGAGCAGTCCCGAAACAAACGCGCCGCCGGAGATTCCGGCACGATGCCGCATCCCACTTCACTGATTACGAAGACGACGGTACCGGCAAATTCGCGACAGGCCGCTTCCAGTTCCCGGCAGGCCGCCGCCGTCGCCGCTTCCGTAAAGGCTCCGGCGGCCGGGTCCGTTTCCGCCCGATAGAGCAAATTATTGAGCCACAAGGTCAGACAATCCACCAGAATCACCTCGTAACGGCCCGTCGCGGCACGAATCGCATCGGCCAATGCCAACGGTTCCTCGATGGTATCCCAACCGGCTCCGTTCCGGCGGCGCCGATGTTCCGCCACCCGCGCCGCCATTTCGGCATCGCAGACCGGAGCCGTGGCAATATAGGCGCGGCGTCCCGCCACCGCCAGCGCCGTCGCTTCCGCAAATCGGCTCTTGCCGCTGCGGGAACCGCCGGTTACCAGAATCACCTGCGCCATAATCAAAATTCTCCCGGTTTGAAATTGAATTTCGCCAAAGCCCCCAAACCACCGGGATAAACATCGATTCGACATAACGCGCCGCGCTCCAGCTTGAAAGCCACCATCTTGCCGCGCGGTAATCCCAGCAACGCGCAGATCAGCCCCAGAATAATCCCGCCATGGGCAAACATCAGCACCCGGGTTCCGGCAGCGGCAAGCAGTTTTTCCCGAACGCGGGCAACCCGAAAATTGAACTCCGCCATCCGTTCCCCGCCGGGAAAAGCAAATTCCGGCCGGTCCGCCGACCATTCCGCCATCGCCCCGGGAAAGCAGGTGCCGATTTCCGCCAACGTCAAATTTTCCCATTGCCCGAAATCGGTTTCCCGCAATTCCGGATCGTATTCCACCCGCGACTGCTGTTCCGGCGGCAACGCCCCGGCCACCGTCTGCCGCACCCGCAACGCCGGACTGGCCCAAATCAGATCGAACGGCGGTAACGCCGCCAGAAAAGGCGCCGCCGCCGCCGCTTCCGTCCGCCCGCGCGCCGCCAACGGGACGTCGGTACGCCCGATCAGACGACCGTCACATTCCGACGGCAACGAACCGTGCCGCATCAGCCAGACGGTTTTCACCGGACCCGAACCGGAAGAAGTATCGCTTGCACTCATAATGTACGATTATCGCTGTTGGTTGATCCTGAAATATGCGGCCCCGTCCACCGACGCCCGCAAATTAACGGTAAAATAACCGAAGAAAGGTGCAATTACAATCACTCCCACCCCGTGAAGCGCGCGAAAAGACTTGCTATTCACCCGCAACCGGGCTATTTTAGCCGGAAAGCAGGTGGATTCCGACGCCGCAACGCCGGACGAAACCGGCAGAAAACAAGAGGTTGCCGCAACCATGACCCAATTGATCGATTTGACGTTTCGTCCCGGCGGCGACGCCAGGTTCGGATTTGAAGCCGTGCGCCGCACCGTGGCCCTGCAATCACCGGGAACCGCCTATACCGGCGTTATTTACGACCTGTCCATGAGTTCGATGACCGGAACTTACCTCGATTTGCCCGGCCATATTCTCGAAACCGACGACGGCGTCGATGCCGCATCGTATCCGCTGGAGGCACTCTATCGCCGGCCGGCCGTGGTGATTCATCTCAACCGGGAAGATGGTTCCGGCGCAGTTACCGCGGCCGAACTACAGGCCGCCTGCCCGCAACCAATCCGCCCCGGTCAGGCCCTGATCATCAATGCCTTGGGAGCACGTCCCTGCCATGCCATCGCCGAACGTAGCGTCTATCTCGACCGCAGCGCCGTGGCATGGATTATCGCGTCCGGCATCAAACTGCTGGTTGCCGATGTTTATGAAAGCCGACAACTGGACGGCGTCTTCCTGGCCCTGTTCCGGGCGGGAATCGCCGTGGTATGCATC
>JAQUZV010000010.1 GCA_028691155.1 Victivallales bacterium | reverse complement strand
GCTTCGGTGTGAGCCGGAGATGGCATTTGATCTGGTGGACGACCATGATGCCGCGCGGAGACGCTTCCGGATTGATTCGCCGGTCGAGACTGTCATAGACGTTCCCCTCGCTGAGCTTGAACGTCATGCGTTCCTTTCCCGTGCCGTCCAGATCGACGTCGATGAAGGAGACGTCCAGTTCGGAAACATCCTCCATCAGCTCGTCGGGCAACGCGGAGTTTTGCCGATATTTGAATGCGTCGATATCGTAGGTCGCCTTTTTCAGGCAGGCGTCGTCGAGCTTGGCGTCCCACATAACGTCGGCCCATATCTGGCAGAGGGTGACGCGTTGTTCTTTGAGCAGTCCTTTCGACCGTATCCGCAACTCGTTCCGGGTATAGGATTGTTCGACTCAGACATTGATGTTGATGTCGAAATTTCCCAGATCGACAAGGAAAATGCCGAACGATCCAACCAGCGTCAAAAAGAACTCTATTCGCTGACCAAACGTCATCAGGCGACGACCAAGAGGCATCGACTCCGCCGAGCAGCAGGAACAGGACGACAACGCCAAGAAAGCAGCCGAAGAAATCGACCAGATTGCCAAAGAACTGGAAGAGGCGAAAAAAGCCTGGCAATCGGCGGTCGATGAGGCGAAAGCGGCCACTCCGCCGGCGGCAAAAGAGGCGTCGAAAAAGTTAGATGCGATTGAGGAAGCCACGCAGAAAGTAGGTGTTCAGGGAACGTTTTACGCCGATGCGTTAAACTCTCTTTCGGCCAGTTCGGCAGCTGAACGCACAGCAAAAGCCGCCGAAGAGATCAAGAAGGACACCAAGGAAACCAACGATCTGCTGGAAAACAGCGACGACACCGAATTCGAGTAAAGCAAAACTATAGTGCCATCATTTCACAGTGGTGCTAAAATTAATAAAAAACTCCCTGGCTTGTTAAAAAAAATGGACAGCCAGGGAGAGTTGCAACGGCTTCTCTGAATTCATGTATTTTCCAACATTACCAATGGCAAATGGTCGCTGTGTTTTAGAAAAATATCTCTGGACCCTATTTCAATTGAATATCTCTTCAGCAGATCATTTGAGAGGAATGCATAATCTATGTGATACGACTTTGCTATATTGTGGTGCAGAAAAAAAGTCTTTTGGATTTCTTTTCCCTGAGTTTCTCCGGTTTGCTGATGGTAAAGACTATGAATTCCGATTTCGTCCAGTTCTTTTACCACATCACTGTGATTCCACCAACGATCTGGAGTATCCCAGATTGAATTACTGTTAAAATCGCCACAGATCATGGTATTGCTGCGATTTAAATCTTCTCCGTGAATTTGCAAGTATTTCCAGAACTGTCCAATATATCCAAAACTAGACCCGTTTTCCTTGGTCCATACTCCAAGAAGCAATATTTTATTGTTTACAGTACAAGGGAGAAAGTAATGTAAGTCTTCAGATTTCCATTTCAAGGAAGGGCTACTGCTTGAAATCCCGGAAATGGCAAATGATTTATTCCAGTTTAACGCGGCTATGGAATTGTTCTTTCTCGGGAAAATGCCAAGACCTTTATTTTTATTATTGCCAATCCAAAGGTATTCTCCTGCCCATTCTCTGTAGGTTGCCGTTGAAAACTCTGGGGATTCACATTCCTGAATTACCAGAATATCGGCATCGAAATCATCCAACATTAGATATTTATTTCTAAATGCCCCGTTACAATTCCAGGAAATTATTTTCATTATACCTCCAGATGAAAAAAGCAAGCCAAATACATCAAACATAACACATTTATCAAGTATCACTTACAGGACACCGCAGTTTATTCCTGGAAGCCATTAATTCTGAGATAAGAGGCCATTTATAAAACTAATCCAAATGGGGCCATAGTCAATTAGAGGAATAAATAAATGACGAAAATCGAACCCGCATTTTTTGACCGTACCCAAGGAGTCGATACCGATGGAACCAGTACCGGCGCGACTGTTCCATACTTCGTTTTCGATGCCGGTGATGAAGCCGAAGCTTTGGATTTTGCCCGGAAAAATACCGACACCTATTTTTCTGGTATGCCGCGCACGTCTATCGACATTGATGAACGCATCAACGAAAGTACGTTCAAGGTTACAGTCAAATACCAGAGCTCGATGCAGAGGACAACGAGCCGGAACCGACATTTTCCTTCGATACCGGCGGCGCAACCATGCATCTTACCCAATCGCTGGAAACCATGGGTTCGTATCCTGACGACGCCCCGGATTACGGAGGGGCAATTGGTTATGACGGCGAAAACGTCAATGGCGTTGACGTGGTTCAGCCGGTGATGAATTTCAGCGAAACCCACTACTTCAAGCCGAGCCGGGTAACGACCTCGTTCAAACGAACCATCACCCGGCTCACCGGTGCAGTGAACAGCGATTCTTTTCGAGGATACAACGCCGGAGAAGTTTTGTTCCTCGGCGCAAACCATATCCAGGAAATATTATGATACCCATGCCTATACACCTGGCCCAATGGTAAAGAGGGGAACCGTATACACAACAGTTTTGACATAGCATTTCCGGTCTATAAGGCGGGAACTCAGAAATGTTGTTTTTAAGGTGTTTACCCTCCACCATTTTTTTCCTCAAAAAGTGCCCCAAAGGTACCGTTTCGACCTTTCAATCGCTTCAAGACATCATACCTTAGCCCAAGCCGATATTTTAAACCCGATGAGGTGAAAACATGGCCGGCAAAACGGTAAAACTGGAAACCGGGACTATTTACAAGAAAAACCCCAATGGTGTTTACTTCTTTCGTTACCAGCTTAACTGAGAACGTAAAGCCGTAAGCCTAAAGACCAGGAATCAGGACGAAGCAACAGCAAAAGCCCGTGAACTGCTACCGATTGTCAAATCCTGAAATGGAGCATTCCCGGTAGGCGTTGAAAGACAATAACATCAAAATAAGACAAGACATCAGCAAGCGGTAACTGCGAAAGGATGGGCAAAATCATGTAAATGTTCCCAGCAGACGAATTCACGCGACATTATGCTATCAAACATCAGACAAAGTATATCTGGCAACTTGCAATCGGCAACCCAAAGCCAATATTAAAATCCAGTACATTTTAAATTCAATCGAATTTTTACCCCACACAGGCTTGCTCCGGATGCCATTTTTGGCCTTTTTTAACCTAAATTATTGATTTTCTTCTTACTTTACTGTACTCTGCAATAGTTAACCATTTTTTTAAACCGCTAAAAATAGCAGGAACGTTTTTTCCGTACTCAAATGGCAAAGTCAAGGTGGCTTTAAAGTGCTGATAAGAAGAGCAGACCGTCTCATGTGTGAATATTAAAATGGAGAACAGAAGTGGAATCCATTGTTCATGATATTTTAGATTTTTCGAGAGAACGTAAATGGTTTATTTACCATAATCTTAAAAATGTTTCCACTGCGTTGCTCGTCGAAGCGGCCGAGTTGGTATCGGCTTTGAATCGCGGTGATACTGCAGAAGCGCTTTACGAGACTGCTGATGTTGCGAGTTACTTTATTTTACTATGTTATCACGGCGGACTTCATCCGGATTTGATCGACGAATTAATGGATTTTGACCCAAGCTCACGAGAACAAGAGGCTCAGGATCTTGCGGTGGAAATTCTCGACATCTGTTCTAGAATTGCCGAAGTCTACCAGTGGAAAACCCCGACACTTCAAATCGGGGCAGAATCATTCACAAAGAAATTCGACGGCTTGTTTATTGCCGCATTCTTTTCTCTTCTTACCTCATTGGCGGATAAACTTGGTGGCAGTCTGAATGAAACACTACGTAAAAAAATGGTGAAGAACCGTGAAAAATATCAGGTTACCAATCAGCCATTTCGTAAATATAACGAACAGACGGAAACCGTATCTGTAGTAGAACCATTACACTCTTCTGCACGTCCCCGTGAATGGGATCGATGGCAGCAGGAACTGTATCATCTGATACCCAGCGAAACTACGCTCAAGCAAATACTGCTTTTTGAATTTTCCGAGAATGTATCCTGGGAACGGGTGTACCTCCTGAACGGTACAAATGTCGAAAAAAGTATTGTCCCGCTGTGTCAAATCCCTCATCCACACGCTATTTTTTCGATGGACATGTTCAATGCCATCAGCGATAGAAAATTGCAGAGCATCATTTTCGACACCCTCAAAAACGGGCATCGCCTGGTTGGGATGGGACCGGTTCTTACTTATGTGAATAAACAATTCGATCAAAATGTATTTGGTCCCACGATTGACACGCTCCTCCTAAACAAGGGTTTGCTCTCCTTCCTTGATGAACGGGGAGCAAAAGTCGGCAAAGCAGTCGAAGTTGGTACTGGCAGCGGCTTCGTCGCTAAATCACTGGTCCTCCATGCGCAGGAACTGGACTATCTTAACGTAACTGATCTGCATATGGAAGTAATCGATGTGGCTAAACGCAACATCTGGCCGGTGATCCGTCCGGAGTTCAAGTCCCGGTTGTCCTTTACGGTCTGTCCTTTGTCACTATACAATATTGCTACGTCTTCGCTCGATCTTATCATCTCCAATCCACCTTATGTCCCTATTACTCACAGTAAGGTTATGCCAACTGATGCGATTCACGGACTTGAGCTATATGATTGGCTGCTGGGAGAACAGGGAGCACGCGTTCTTCGCGACGATGGCTCGCTACTGCTCACATTGTCCTCCGTCAGCCATTATCTTGTTGACCAAATCATGCGGGAAAAAGGTTTCTTCCGGATTGAGAGAATTTTAGCCGAGAAAATGGTGCCATTCAATCTAATCGAGATACAGTTGGATGAGCAGCAGACTTCGCAGCTCCTTGAGGATGAGGGATTGATCCAACGATCCGGTATCCTCTATCATAGAGTATATATATATGAATTTAAGAAAAAATAATGAACAAAAATCTTTCCCGTCTGATTAATCACCAAGTTGCAACAGAATATTGCGATGGACCATCTCGATATCGTGACTGCTACCTGAAACTGTTCGCCTCTGCTGATAGTATTAACATAGCTGATCTGGAAAATGGCTACACTTCCTTTATTTCCAATCTGCATCCCGACGCTTGTGATACCGCGGTTGACAGTTCGATCCTGGCATATGTGTTGCCCCGTCTGCCTTCTTGCATACCTTCTGTATCGCACGTTATACTGGCTCCCGCCATCTCGGCAATTACAGATCCTTTTTTTGCAGGTTCAGAATGGAAACCGGTTTCAGCCCAGGCTCGCCGCCGATTTGCGCGTTTCAATGGACATGATACTCTCGTCATGTTTCTTAACAGTATTTCCGATATCGATGATATTATTCCCTGCCTGAGTGCGTTTCAACTTGAATGGAACAAAATGCATCGTCTGTTCGCGGACTTTGACAATTTCTCCGGAAAGAGCATAAAATCTCTCTCCGCCAATCTAGGGCTATCCGTGAATCAGGTCACTAAGTTTGCAACATTTTGGGACAATCCTTTCCGGGACTTTTTTGAATTAACGGCTAAAACGCCGAAGCATCTCCGGGTAACGTTGCGTGATTTTGATCATAACCACATTATTGCCGCAGTTGACAAGTGGATAGCAGCACTTAAAGAATACTGTCCTCTCTTAACCGAAAGGGACCGCCCTTTTTACTTTGTCTCCAGTAATCTGCATTCCCTTGCCAATATGATTGGTGGCTATGGTCTGGCCCGTACCGCAGATATAGACGACTTCCTGTCAAAACATAGCGATCATGCTATTGCAAAGGCCTTTCATCTGGCATGTCGGAAACAGGATCCTTATTCATTAATCAATTTGCGTTATTACGCCTTACCTGATTTTCTTGGCCACACCGGGCGCACGAATGAGGAACAATGCCATATCGAAGATAAAGGAATTGTCACTTACCGAAATTTACCTTGCCTGCAACTTGATGCGCAGGTGTTCGATCTCACGTGTTCAACTCCAGATACCGCCGATCTCCGGATCCGGGATGCACTCGCCCGTGGTAAAAAAGAGCAGGCGGTCATACTAAATATAGATTACCCGCTGGGAGCCTTAGCCGCCCATATACTTGAACGTGTAGCCATCCAAATACGCTGTCCTGACGGTGTGTTCATCATGGGAAAGGCGGCAACCTTACAGGATCGTGTTGGTGACATCATGCTTCCCAATATGGTCTACGATATTCACAGCAGACATTTGTACAACTTCTCAAATAGCGTCCGGGCAAGCATATTAAATCCTCTTACCAGAGTTTGCCGAGTGAAGGAGCAAGAATATGCATTGACGGTTTGGTCGCCCATCATGGTTGATTATCACATGATGCGATGTTTTCACCAACTGGCTTTCAACTCGATCGAAATGGAAGCGGGTCAATTTCTGGAAGCGTTTGCACGGCTAAACGGCATAAAAATTACACCGGAATCACGAAGTATTGATTTTCGTGAACATCAAACCATTCCCTTTGGGCTGATTCATTACGCTTCTGATGCGCCACTGAATGAGAATAATTTGCTAAGCACATCCATGGGACTCTCTGGTGTCGAAGCCGTTAATGTCTGTGCGGCAGGGTTGTTCAACAGTATGTTTGTCGGTTAAATCGCGGAGATCCAAAACTCATCCGGAGAATTTGACGCGTATGGTACAAAGAATCGCTCGAGTTTTTAGCTAGTCGATTATGCAAAAGTTAGTTGCGAGCAGGAAAAACCTTTTGGGGAAAGGTTCTTTCCTTCTCGCGTTCTTCCTTTTCCAAACCATTTCGAGTAGCATTTTTCCCATTGGCAACCTGAATTCCGCATTCTTGTAGTTATGAAAAAATTTTACCTTGCTTTTGAAGAACTTACAATTTTCAAAATTAGAAAACTAGTGTGTATTATATAAACTATACTTTGCTTGTCATTTTTAATATATCTATTTTAACATTATCTACTTATATGGAATACACAGTTTATATAGATGCGGAATTCAGATTATCACCAAAAGGCCAGGATAAGACGCCGACCGAACCGTTATTGACAAATAAAAAGCAATATTCCTGCTATCCCTGGTCACCGGCGGCAGTTTCATGTTCCCGGCTTCAAGCGGGATAAAAGACAGGAAGCGAAACAGGAAAAGGAAAGGAGACCGGCACAACGGTCGGTCTCCTTCAGAAGAAGAATGGGCAAGAAAATCGTTATTGCCAACTAACTTATGAGTTATTCGGCAAGAAGCGTTTCGACTTTGCTTTCGACTTCCTGTTTCTGTTCGGCGGCAAGACGATCGCATTCCGCTTTCAGATCGCCCAAACGGGCTTCCCCGACTTCAATGCGCTTCTTCATCGCCGCAACTTTGGCAGTCTGGAATTCGGTCACCAGATCTTTAATCTGCGACAAGAGTTCCTTATCCTTGGATTTACGATATTCGGTCACCAGCTGCTGCAGTTTTCTGGCCTTTTCCCGCTGTTCACGCAGACCGGTTTCCGCCTTCTGCGCCAACTGCCGGAACTTCCGGGCCGCCAGCTTCTGCACTTCCTCGGACTGACGCCGCAACTGCCGGATTTCTTCCATTTCCTTGGGATAGTTCGCCATCAGATAACGGTTCAACTCCGGTTTGCCCTCGCGTCCCTTCATCTGCTGCGGTCCACGCCGTTGCGCCATCGGGCATTCGCCCATCTGCTGCGGTCCACGCCGTTGCGCCATCGGGCATTCGCCCATCGGCTTCCGGTCGCCACGCGGCAAGGCCATCCGACCGAAGCGACGATGCTTCGGACCATCCATACCGGGTCGTCCTTCATCGCACAACGGCCCTTTACGACCCTTCATCGCCTTATCTTCCGACGGACACGGTTCCGGCCGATCCCGATCTTCCGCCCCCATATTCGGTCCGGGGCACGATCCGGGACGATCCGGATTATTCTCGTCCATTCCGGGTTTCGGAGCGGGACGATCGGACGGAGGAATCACGCGATCTCCGGGAGCGGGGGCCGTACTGTCATCCAGCGCCAGCAATGCTCCGTCGTCCCACGCCGACAATTCGAAATCACCATCGGGAATCACCGGACATTCCAGCATGACGCCCGGCAAATCCATCGGCGATTCGCCCCCGACCTGCGCCGCCGACACCATCCCGGCGCACCCGGCCACCAACAATGCCACCATCAAACGATTATTCATCTTCTACCTCCTTGGCTTGAGATTCGACCACCGCCGAATCCCGTAATTGGGTTCTTCGACAAAATCACCAACGCTCTGTGCTGATTCCGCCGCCATCACGAGGCGGCGGCAACATTTCGGAATGCCCGCATCAATTATCAGTTAATCAGTTAGTCGGGGGAGTCCGAGCGAAAGTTACATTTATTGCCATTTTTTATGACCATCTCCAACCGCCGCGGGTAAAATATTTTATCGTTACGCGGCGTTACCGGGTTGCCGAAGCCGAAAGAACGGGATTAAATTACCGCCGGAAAAATATTTTGCCCATCAACCGAGGAGCAATCATGACCCGGCAAGATGAATTTCACGATATTTACGTCCGTTACAGCGTCACCGAACTGACCGTCGGCAACCACGCATTCCGCCGGGTCTTCGACCTGACCACCGGTCTGCCCCGCACCATCGGCTTCCGGCTGTTTAACGCCGCCAACCGCGATGCCGAGCTGGCCTCGCCGCAAAAACACGCGGCCGACTTCTCTCTTGCCGGCTACAATTTTCCCGGCAGCGCCATCCCGGCCCAAACCGACTATCGTTGCGAAAGCTGCCGGTTCACCCCCTGCCCCGCAACCCGATTCGACGGCGAACACGCGGAAATATCACTGCTGATCCGGGATTACGTACAGGGACTCACCTTCCGGCGCTGTTACTTTGTTTATCCGGAATTGGCCGCCATTTCCTGCC
The DNA here is from genome assembly GCA_028691155.1 of Victivallales bacterium. Taxonomy (GTDB): domain Bacteria; phylum Verrucomicrobiota; class Lentisphaeria; order Victivallales; family SZUA-371; genus SZUA-371. The sequence goes on along the minus strand of JAQUZV010000010.1, from coordinate 8,319 downwards.
GTACCACGGTTATCGTCGCCACGATTCCCAACCTTTACTGGCACCGCCGTGACGCCGACGCCTTCAATCGGGACCGGCCGCCGGAATTCTGTGTCAACACGGCCGATGCCATCCGCCTGGCCGACGCCGTAACCCCATACCGCGTGGTCGCCTTCCGGGGCCGGTCCGACTACGCCGACGATCCGGTCGAGGAATCTACTCCCGACATCGGCACCGGCAACGGCAATCTGTTCTTTGCCGCCGCCGGCACCGGGGACGGATTGTTTTTTCTTCAGGAAGCACCGCCCAGTCGGGAACGCCGCGACTTCGAACGCGATGATTTCCGTTATCGTGCCGAGGATCGCACCATCAACTCCTGCTGCTGGGGCATCACGCCGGAAGATCTCGTCCCGGGACGGGAACTGACGAGTTACCGCCACACGCTGATCGGCTTCTCCGGCGGACACGACGGTGCGCTGGCGGCGATGAAGCAATATCTGCATCGGCGTTTTCCCCTGACTCCCGCCCGCCATTGCTCCGTCATGGTCAACCCCTGGGGCTGCGGTCGTTTTCCCGCCCTGCTCAACGAAAAATTTCCCACGCCGAACTGCGGGCCGCCGGCGACCTGGGCGCCACCCATTATCAACTCGATGACGGCTGGCAGGCCGGCGGCAATCTGGGCGAACTGGAACGGAACAACCGGGTCGGAGACCGCGCTTTCTGGAGCGTCAACCGCAAATTGCTGCCGCATGGTTTCTCCTCGCTGCGGCAAACCGCCGCCGCCGCGGGAGTGGAATTGGCGCTATGGCTGGCGCCTTCCGCCAACCGGCACTATGAGGATTGGGAGGACTTTGCCGCCCTGATGCTGGAATTGCACCGGCAGTACGGCTTCCGCTTTTTCAAAATCGACAACATCCGCCTGAAAACCAAAGCGGCGGAAGATAATCTGGAGCAGTTGCTGCGCCGCGCCCGGACAGCTTCCGACGGCGGGATTTACTTCAACCTCGACGCCACCAACGGCATGCGTCCCGGTTATTTCATGTTTCTGGAATACGGCAACATCTTTCTGGAAAACCGTTACGTTTGCCACAACTGGGGCGTCGGCTATCATCCCGAACACACGTTACGCAATTTCTGGCAGTTGGCCTCCTATGTCCGGGCCCAGGCACTACAGATTGAAATTCCCGATCCGGGCAGCATCGACTACGAATTTTACCGCCGCAAAAAACTCGCGCCGCCGGACGTCTATCCCCCCGACTACTGGGCCGCCATCGCCATGTTCGCCAATCCGCTGCTGTGGCTGGCGCCGTCGCGGCTGCAACCCCGACATGCGGCAATTTTCCGCCGCATCATCGCGTGCCACCGGCAATACCGGCAGGAAATTTTCGCCGGGGAAATCTTCCCGCTCGGTTCGCGTCCAGGGTCCGGCGAACTGACCGGATTCCAGTCCCATCAGTTTGCCGCCGACCGCGGTTTCATCATCGTCTACCGGGAACTCCAGGCCCCGGCCGCCGCCACATTGCATCTGCGGTATCTGCATCCCCATCATATCTACCGCTATCGGGAGCTGGCCCCCGCAACCCTCCCGGACGACCGGACGACGGAACACACCGGCAATCTCTTTCCGGTAACCCTGCCCGCTCCGGGCAGTTGGCAGATGTTTCGTTACGATCCGGTTACGTAATAACCGTAAAATCGGAAAAAATCAGTCGGCGGCAACCGGTACCGGCGCGGCGTTACGCGTCATCCGGGCAATAAACATGGCATCGCCGTCACTGTCCCAGGGATAAATCCGCAACTGACCGTCACACGATTCACCGGTCAACGGAGCAGTAAACGGCGCCGGGGCGAAGTCCGGATGCTGCTTCAGAAATGCCGCCACCACCAGTTCGTTTTCAGCCGTAAGCAACGAACAGGTGGCATAAACCAGAACGCCGCCCGGTTTGACACCGGAAGCCGCGGCGGCGAGAATCTCCCGCTGCAATGCGGCCAACTCCCCGATCCCGGCCGGATCGGTGGTCCATCTGGCGTCGGGATTGCGGCGCCAGGTGCCGGAACAACTGCACGGGGCATCGACCAGAACCCCGTCGAACTTGCCCTGCTGTTTATGACGCAACGGTTTGCCGTCCCATTCCCGGCACTGGATGTTGGAAAAACCGGCCCGGGTGGCGCGACGGCGCAAATCGTCCAGCTTGTAACCCCTAACGTCACCGGCCAACACCGTCCCCTTGTTATGCAGCTGCGCCGCCAACGCCAGAGTCTTGCCGCCGGCCCCGGCGCAGGGGTCCCACCAGCGCTCGCCGGGGACGGGGGCACAGGCCAACGCAATCGCCTGCGAAGAAATGTCCTGTATTTCGAATTGACCCGCCCGGAAAGCCGCCGTATGATAAAGATTGACCTCGGTCGACCCGACGCACAGCGCCGTCGGAATCCGGGGATGCGGCGTGGCCGTCACGCCCTCCTCCCGCAACGCCAGCACCAACGGTTTCGAATCGTTGTCCCGCGACCGCAGCCACAAATGCGGACGGCGCAGCATCCAGTCGCCCAGCCGCTCCACGTCGGCCCCGGCCGGCAGATATTTGGCCAGCCACGGCGGCAACAGCATCGTATAATCCGTTATCGTCCGCTTCACCGGACGAAAGATCATGGCCCGGGACAAGGTTTCCAATACCGCCTCCGCATATGATGGCATATCTCTATATGCCGTCCGTACCGGAATCCGGCGGGGATTGAGCCGAACCAACTGCGCCCAGCTCTGAAACTCGCGGGAAGAAGAAATGTTGTCCAGCAACAGCGCGCCCAACAGCAGCGCCGCCGCCGACCGATCGGAAAGACGCAAAGTTTTCACCGCTCCCGGCGCCGAATCATGCAGCCGCTTCAAATCGTCCGGATGCAGCAACTGCCGCAGCACGCTCCACCAGCGAAAAACGCCCAGCATCGTATCGTAACAGCGCTGCCGCCCCGGTCCGCGCAAAGATTTCTTTTCTTTCAGCATCCGGTTCAACACCGGGTCCAGCTGACGACGATTGACAAACACTTCGATCAGAGCCTGCCGCAAAATATTATATTCCGTCAACCGGAACGGACTCTTGGCGGGACCCTTCTCCGCGTCCCTCGCGCGGTTTTTATCACTATTTTTATCGCTTATCTCATTCATGTCGTTTTTCCCTGAAGTAATTTACCGGCAATATATCCGGTGTGGGGAAATAAGCAAGCGCGACCGTCGGCCATCGGAAAATAAAGCGGGAAAAGACGGGGTTATCGTCTTCGATGCCCCCCTTTTTCGCGTCCAATGACCCCCGAATCGGATATATTTTGTTTTTTCTCGCGCTATTAGCTTGCAATGGAGATGTTTAGTCAATAAATTATTGTTTCGGTGCGGTTTCGGCACGGGGTCGGAGCAGCAAAGCAGTTAGCAAAACGGTAAAAATCAACCCAAAAGCTGTAAAAACTTTAACATGTCAACAGAAAAAACTCAAAATCAGTCCGCGGCTCCCATGAGCTATGTCGATCTCGACAACATGCCTTCCATGGACGAATTGTTCAACCTGGAATGTAAAACCGACTTTGTGGAAGGGTCTATTATCTCCGGAACCATTGTGGAAAAGCGCAATGACGGCGTTCTGGTCGATATCGGCTACAAGGCGGAAGGATTCGTTCCGGCAGCAGAATTCTTCAATTGGAACAATGCCAAGGTCGGCGATGTCATCGACGTCTACCTGGAAGAAATCGAAAACGAAAACAGCATGCCGGAAATCAGTCTGCAGAAAGCGTCCAACATCAAGGCGTGGAACAAGATCACGTCCGAATACGGTGAAGGCAGCGTGATCAAGGGACTGATGAAGCATCGGGTCAAGGGCGGTATTATCGTCGACCTGCAGGGCATCGAAGCGTTCCTGCCGGGTTCCCAGATCGATATCACCCCGGTGCGCAATATGGACGAATACATCGGACAGGAGTTCGATTTCAAGATTCTCAAGATCAATCAGGAACGTCGCAATATCGTGGTTTCCCGCCGCGAACTGCTGGAAGAATCCCGCAAGGACAAACGCGCCGCCCTGTTGAAGGAAATGCAGATCGGCCAGATCCGTCCGGGCATGGTCAAGAACATCACCGATTTCGGTGCGTTCATCGACCTGGGCGGCGTCGACGGATTGCTGCACATCACCGATATGTCCTGGGGCCGCATTTCCCATCCGTCGGAACTGCTGGAAATCGGCCAGGATATCGAAGTGATGATCCTCGATATCGATTATGACAAGGAACGTGTTTCCCTGGGTATGAAGCAGAAGAGCGCCAACCCGTGGGCCGAAGTGGAAAACAAATATCCGGTCGGCTCCACCGTCAAGGGCCGGGTGGTCAACATCATGCCGTACGGCGCCTTTGTCGAACTGGAAGACGGCGTCGAAGGATTGATTCACGTCTCCGAAATGTCCTGGACCAAGCGCATCACCAAAGCCGGTGAAGTGCTCAGCGTCGGCGAAGAAGTCGAAGCGGTCGTCCTCGACATCGACAAGGACAACAAGAAAATCTCCCTGGGTCTGCGTCAGAAAGAACGCAATCCGTGGGAAGTGCTGGCGGAAAAATATCCGGTCGGCAGCAAGATCAGCGGTAAAGTCCGCAACATGACCAGCTATGGCGCGTTCGTGGAAATCGAAAACGACATCGACGGCATGATCCATGTGTCCGACATGTCCTGGACCCGCAAGATCAACAATCCGAACGAAGTGCTGAAACCCGGTCAGGACGTCGACGCCGTCATTCTGGACATCGATCCGGAACAGCAGCGCATCTCCCTGGGCATGAAGCAGCTGGAAGACGATCCGTGGTCCAACATCGAAAGTCTCTATCAGATCGGCGATCTGGTCAAGGGCAAGGTGACCAAGATCACCGCGTTCGGCGCGTTCATCGAACTGTCGCACAAGATCGACGGCCTGATCCATATCTCCCAGATCAGCAAGGATCATGTGGAAAAGGTCAAGGACGTCCTCAATCTCGGCGACGAAATCGAAGCCCGCGTCATCAAAATCGACAAGGACGAACGTCGTATCGGGTTGAGCATCAAAGCCGCCCAGGACGATTACAACGAAGCGGCCATCAAGGCGGCGGAACAGGAAGTCAGCGCGGCACTGCGCCCCGGCGATGAAATGGTCGCCATGGGCGATGTTCTCAGCGAACAGCTCGACAGCCTGAAAAAGTAATCGTTCGACGCTTAAGAACGTCAACGAAAAAACGCCGGAAACTGTTTCCGGCGTTTTTTTTGCTTATCCGCACTGTAAAAACGATAAAACGGCAATAAATTAAAGCGGGTTAAGTTAAATTACGGATAATCAGGAATCATACCGGCTATGAATGAAGAACAATTGAGTTTTGACTTTTTCCCGGTCGATGAACCATCGCCGGTCACCGCCGGAGACGATTGCAGTTTCCAGATATTGCAGCAGGGAACCTTGCGCTGGCTGCTGGGCCGCGATCCCTCCGGGTTTGCCTTCGGTGTTCCGACCCGGCTGATGAAATACCGGGCCGATCTGGCCGCGTTCTGGTCAGCGCCGCAAAAAAAACGGTTGCAGCCGGAAGTGACGATGATCATCGAAATGCGCCTCGACCGCGACGGCTGCTGGCCGGATTGCGGCAACCGTGACGAACTGCTGACGCTGCTCCGGAACACCCGGGACCGCCAAGCCGAACTGGAAACACAGATTCGGGAGCAGGAACCCGAGTTGATGGACACCGATACTTTGTTTGCCGAATTTCAGCGCTGGGATTACGCCCGCTCCGGCAATCAGGAGTATCAGCGTTGCCGCAAGCAGGTGGAAAAACTGGAACATGCACTCTATCGCGGCAGTCGTTTCGAACAGTTGCGGCGGGCTCATGTGGCCGACTTTCACTATCTGGCCGTACCCCGGGGCGCCATCCGGGAAAATGAACTCGCCTACGGCTGGGGATTGCTTTACGTCAGCGCCGCCGGAGACGTCGAAGTGGTGCGGGAAGCCATGTGGCGCGACTGCAGCATCGTTTCCCGCATGCACCTGATTCAGAATATCGCCGCCACGGCCACCCGGGACGTTATGTTTGCCCACGGCGTCAGAATCGGCGCCAAAGGCAATCTGCTCTTTTCCGCGCCGCCGAGACGGCGGCGAAAAGTTTGCCGCGAGTATCCGGCCGATGAGTAAATGGTTGAAGGCGTTGCGCAATATCGTCGAATATGCGCCGCTGTTTTGTCTTTATCAATTTATCCGTTGCCTGCCGCTGCCGGTCATTGTTGCTTTCTCCCGGCTGTGCGGCTGGACCGTATATATCATTCCCGGCTTCTACAAACTGACGACCGCCAATATCAGAACGGCATTTCCGGAACTGCCGGCGCGGGAAGTCGGCCGGATCGCCCGGCACAGCATGGCCAACATTACCCGAACCATTCTGGAATTCTTCTGGTTTGCCAACGCTCCCGAACGGGTGGAGAAACATGTTGTGATCCACGATGAAGCCCGGCGGCGAATCGCCGAACACGTCAAGCGGGGCGAACGCATCATTTTCGTCTCGCCGCATTTGGGCAACTGGGAAGCGACCGGACTGAAGATGTCGTTGTCCAGCGGACTGGATTTTGCCGTCGTGGTGCGGCCGCAGCGCAATCCTTTCATCAACCGGCTGATCCGCCGCAGCCGCCAATCCTGCGGCGGAGAGGTGATCGACGCCAAGGGCGCGGTAAAAAAGATGTTGCGGGCAGTCCGCAACGGCAAGAGCATGGCCACGTTGATCGACCAGAACACCAGGGTGCGCGACGGCGGTGTTTTCGTCGATTTCTTCGGACTGCCGGTACCGTCGAGCCGGGCGCCGGCATTATTCGCCCGATTGCCCGGGGTGCAGGTTTACGTCGGCGGCGGGATTCACACGCCGGACGGCAAGATCACCACATTTCTGAACGCGCTGCCCCGCCCGGCGGCGGAATATGAAAGCGAAACCGCCATGATTCAGGACCTGATGCGGCTGACCGAAGCGGTTATCCGCCGCTATCCCGAACAGTATTTATGGCTTTATAAACGTTTCCAGTATATTCCTCCCGACGCCCGGCCGGAAATCCGTCGCCGCTTTCCTTATTATGCCGCCACGGCCCCGGATAAATTCTTTTTCAAGAAACGTCTGCCGTCGGACGGCAATTAAGGAGTTGTCCCCCCCCACCTGTCGCCGAAACGGCTGACAATAACCAGAGGTTGCAGTGAAAAAATCAATTATTATTCCCTTGTTGCTGGCCACCGGAGCGGTAATCTCGCTCTCGGGATTATATACCATGGAATTTATGCGGATCGATGCCCGGTTTGCTCTTTTCGTGACGGAAATGCAGCAATCTGGCATCGGGTGGTTTCCCACGCTTTTCGGCAAGCCATATACCGATTATCCGTCCGTCCCAATCATCCTGATGTACCTGGCCTCGCTGGGGGGGACCCATCTCAATATGCTGACGGCGACATTACCGAACGCCCTGGCCGGACTCGTGGTCCTGCTCTTCACTTTTCTGCTCGGGGAGCGGGCACGGAAAAATGTCGGGATTTACGGCGCCGGATTGTGCCTGTTCGCCTTTGAATTTCTCACCCTCATGCGCCACCCCGGTTCGGATCTGATGGTGGCGGCGGTAACCGTCGTTGCCGTCTTTACGATTTATACCGCGCTTCGCGGCGACGGCGGCAAACGTCTGGCCTGGCTGCCGTTGCTGTTGCTGACCGGCTATATCTGCCGCGGACCGCTGGGATTCATTATTCCGACCGCTGCGGTCCTGGCGGTTTATCTGGCTTTCGGCTGCTGGTGGCGCAGCATCGGCTGGCTGATCGGCAGCGGCGTACTGTTTATGGGTAGTTTGGTTCTGACGCTCGTGGCCTGTCGGGATGCCGGCGGCCGGGAACTGGCGCAGATGTTCCTGAACGACCAGTTGTTCGGGCGCATCGAGCAGGGTCGCCCCTGCTGGTATTATTTCACCAACGCCGTGGGATCGTTTGCCCCGACCTATCCGCTGGCCATCGTCACTGTCATCTTTTACGCCCGCGGAATATTCGCCAAACCGCAACGCGGCGACAGTCAGGACCGGGTTTTTCTCCGGATGCTGACGTTCTGGGCCCTGTTGATTCTGGTTGGGATGAGCGTTCCCGGCACCAAGCATCTGCGCTACATTGCGGCAGCCATCCCGGCGCTGGGACTGCTGGCCGCCTGGATTTTCGCCAATCCGAATCAGTTGATTGCCTTCGAACTGTTGCGCCGACTGTTTTTCCTGATCGCCCGTTTCCTGCCGTTCTTCGGTCTGGCGGCCATCGTGGCCACCGGGATCGTGCTCAATCTGCTTCAGATCGACAT
>JAQUZV010000263.1 GCA_028691155.1 Victivallales bacterium | reverse complement strand
GATCGGCGTGAATCAGGTCAGTATCGATGAATTGTTGAACCTGTCACAAAACCTGTAGGATCATGAAAAAGAAAATTCTGGACGGACAACCGCTGTATATGGCCCAGTATACTTCGCTGATGATTATCCTGCTGGCCTTTTTCATTCTGCTGCAGACGATGTCGACGGTTAACGAAGGCGGGTTCAAGGAAGGCATCGGCAATGTCAAAAACGCTTTCGGACTGACCGGCGGCATGGGGATCTTCGAATTTATCATCCCGTTCCGCGGCGGGGCCAAAACCCCCAATCCTATCAGCTCCGGCAATCAGGACAAACAGGGTCTGCACGACAACCTGGTCAAGGGCGAGGGCGGTTACGGCAATACCGACGCCCGTTTTCACGACCGGCGGCAGGGCCGTTACCTGGAAGTGAAGATTCCGGTTAAGTTCAATAAATTTGCGACCCATTTGACCGCGGATGACCATGCCGTGCTTGACAAATTCAAAGTCGGCTTCATCTTGTATGACTACCGGATCATCGTCAAGTGTTTTGCCCGCGATTTCCGGGATCGGGATAAGGATGACTATCTGGCCCTGCAACGGGCGGCGAACATTATGCGCTATATCCATCAGTCGGCGATGGTGCCGTATTCCCGGCTGGAAGCACAGGGTAATTCGAGTTTGCGCTATTACAGCGAGGCGGACCGGAAAAAAATGCCGGAACAGGAAGCCTTTTTTTGTATTTATGAGAACAACGCCGGAACGGTGAATTAAATCGCAGGGTTGCGGACAGGAGAAAATAAATCATGGCGGACAAAGCAAAAGCCGAGGCGCGGGACATTGAAATCAATGCCGACAAATCGAAACCGGTAATTATTATGCTGATTGTGCTGGCGGTGCTGGTGCTGGTGTTTACTCCGATTGTGACGCTGCTGGTGCTCGAGGCCTTTTTGCCGAAGGACAGCGTTCCGGCGGAGAAAGTCTCCCGCGGGACGGAAATTACCCTCGATACCTTCAAATTCAATGTAGCCCATTCTCAGGGGACGCGGTTCGCCCAGGTTCAGGTGGTGTTGGAGCTCAGCGATGCCGATATGCGGAAATATTTCCAGCCCAATGACACCAATAATCCCGACGGCATGGGCAATAAAATCAAGTCGGAAGTGCTGGATATTCTCTCGGAACGCACGCTTGACGGATTGCTGCTGAAAGATTCCCGTGCGACGCTCCGCAAGGAGATCATGACCAAGATCAATGTGATTCTGAGTGAACGCAAGGCCAAAGGCGTGGTTACCGACGTCTATTTCCCCAGTTTTCTGGTGCAATAAGGAAAAGGCGCGGCCATGGCAAACATACTCAATCAGGATGAGATCAATTCCCTGCTCGGGGCGATGGAGCGCGGCAAACTGGACGGCGTCGAATCCGGCGACGGCGTCAAGGTTACCGAATACAATTTCCGGCGTCCCAATCTGGTCACCAAGGATCAGTTGCGCAGTTTTCAGGATATTCATACCAATTTTGCCCGGGAAATGATTTCCGGATTGTCGCTGTTTCTGCGTACCGGCGTGGAGTTCGAGCTGATCAACACCGAGCAGCAGCAGTACGGCGAATTCATCAAAACGCTGCCCGGAGTGACCCATAGCGTGATTTTTACCGCCGAACCGTTGCCCGGCGTGTCGGTGCTGGAAGTCAATTTGTCGCTGATTTTCGGCGTTCTGGATATGCTGTTGGGCGGGCAGGGGGACACCAACAGTGAAATCCGGGTGCCGACCGATATTGAAATTGCCATTATCACTCCGTTTATCGAGCGGATCGTGGATACGCTGCAGAATTCCTGGCGCAATGTGATGAAGGAGGTCAGTCTGCATCAGGTCGGAACCGAATCCGACCCGGAATATATCCAGGCCGCCCCGGTCGACGCGCCGGTGGTGGTGATGACGTTCGACGTTAAAATCGGGTTCGCCAGCGGGGCCATCAATATCTGTTATCCGTTGCCGACCATTCAGGCCGTCAACGAATATCTCGAGGCGGCGGCCGGGCAGATGGATTCCTATTACGGTCGGAAGTCCGATCCGGAAACCCGGCAGAATATCTTCACTTCGCTGCTGGACGTCCAATTGCCGGTCAGTTCGGTTCTGGGGGAAGCGGTGATCCGCGGCTCCGATCTGATGAAGCTGCGGCAAGGCGATATTGTGGTGCTCAACCGCAATACGGCCGACGTATTGCCGCTCAATGTCGCCGGCAAGCAGATGTTCGTGGGGCGGCCGGGACGAATCAAGAACAATCTTTTCGTCAAAATCTGTGAACGCTGTAAAAAAAGCGCTCCGGGCCCGGCCGTCGATATTGACTGGAACGAAAAGTAACCCTATATTCAATATTAACCGGAGAGGATTGATCATAATGGCGGAAAAAAGTAAAGTTCCCAGTGTTGCCGAGGCTGAATTCGGTAAATTTTCCAATACCGAAACCCCGGAGGCGACCGAGGACGATATCCGGAGCAATCTGGAAATGATTTTCGATGTTCCCGTCAACGTCAGTGCCGAACTGGGCCGTTCCGTTATCAAGATCCGGGAGTTGCTCAGCCTGGGTCCGGGCGCGGTGGTGGAACTGGAACGGGTGGCCGGGGAACCTGTGGATCTGATGGTGAACGGGGTCCTGATCGGAAAGGGGGATGTGGTGGTCGTCAACGAAAATTTCGGTTTGCGCATTACCGAGATCCTCTGTACGGAAGAGCGAATCAAGAAACTTTCAGGCAAAGATAAAAAATAATGCGTTTTCTCAGATTAGGCATTGCCGGGATGCGGGGCAAGATCGGTTCCGGTCTGACCCCGCTCAATGCGATTCATTTTACTTCGGCGTTCGGGACCTGGCTCGGCGGCGGCACGGTGGTGGTCGGGCGTGACACCCGCGTTTCCTCCGATATGGTTTATTACGCGGTAACCACGGCGTTGCTCAGTTGCGGCTGTCGGGTGTACGATGCCGGGATTTGTCCGGCTCCGCTGCTGCATTTTGCCGTTCCCCATCTCAAGGCCGAGGGAGGGATTCTGATCGGTGCCGGGCATCATCCGGCCGACTGGAATGCCATTGTTCCTCTGAACCGGACCGGGGCTTATCTCAACAACATGCAGGTGCAGGAACTGTTGGACATCTACCACGCCCGTCAATATGCGGTAAAGAGATGGGACGGAACCGGTGAAATGGTGGCGATGCCGCCGGAAGTCGCCGATCTTTACGTCGATACGGTGTTGGCGCAGGTGGATGCGGCGGCGATTGCCGCCCGTCGCTTCAAGATCGTTTCCGATTTCTGCAACGGTTCCGGCAGTATTCTGGCCGACCGTTTTGCCGCCAGACTGGGGCTGGAGCAGATTGTCATCAACAGCGAATTGTCCGGTATTTTGCCGCACGATCCCGAACCGCGGCCGCGCAGCAGTTATCAGGTTAAATCGATTATGCGGCCGCTGGCGGCCGAAGCCGGATTTGTTTTCAACAGCGACATGAGCCGGCTGGCGGTGGTTACCGACAGCGGGGAAACTTTGTCCGAAGAGTATTCGTTCCCGTTGGTGGCCGATCATCTGTTGCGTCGCCGTCCCGGTTCCGGAATCGTGATTACCAACACCTGTACGACGCGGACGCTGGATGAAATTGTCGCCGAGATCGGAAGAG
>JAQUZV010000262.1 GCA_028691155.1 Victivallales bacterium | reverse complement strand
GTTTCCGGCGACTGCGCCTTCAACTCCTTGCCGCACCGGGGACAATGAGGAATCCCGATATGAGCGTAAAGCAGCCGCAGATAGTCGTATATTTCCGTAGTGGTGGCCACCGTGGAACGCGGATTGGCCGCCGTGGTTTTCTGCTCGATGGCGATGGCGGGTGAAAGCCCTTCGATGTGCTCGACCTTCGGTTTCTGCATCCGGTCGAGAAACTGCCTGGCGTAAGCCGACAAACTTTCCACATAACGCCGCTGACCTTCCGCATAAAGGGTATCGAAAGCCAGTGACGATTTGCCGGAACCGCTCAACCCGGTAATCACCGTCAGCCGGTTGCGCGGAATGGTGACATCGATATTTTTTAGGTTATGTTGGGCTGCGCCCCTGATAACGATATTTTCCAGCATATTTTTGCCTGTTGCCATATTGTAATTAAGGTCCGATACCGGAAAAATGTACCTTGTTCCGGCAAAATATCAATAGCCGACCGCTGATAATCGGTCTTGTGAGCGCGAAAACCCATCCGCCGCGACCGGCGGCGGCGGAGGCTTCTCCGCTCATGACGGCAGCTGTTCCATCGTTGCCCGTAACATCACCGCCCCTCGGTTTCCGACCTCCGATTATATAAACTTTTTGCGCCAAAACTGCAATATGATGTTGCATTGCCGCCTTTTCCACTGTAAATTTTAATTATAGGCGTCGCAGTCGACGCCGCTTTGTATCATTCCAAGCATGGAGGGAATATGAAAAGAATCGTCGGAACGCTGTTGTTGGCCGCCGGACTCGGATTAACTGCGATTGCCGCTGATACCGCATCTGATGCGCCGGTTCACTTCGACTTCCAACTGCCGGAAACCATTGAAATGCCCGGCGGAGAAATCTATCATCATCCCAAAGTGGTGGAAGTACGCCCCGACGGAGTCAGCATCATGCACGACAACGGCGTAGCCTTCTGGCCCTACAGTCAATTGCCGGAAGCCGTCCGCAAGAAGTTTCATTACAATCCCGTTGCCGCGCAGAAATATACCGATGAACTGCTGTTGCGGCGGCAGCAGTTGGATGTGTTGAAACGGGAAAAGGAAATTTTCAACGCCGATGAACAGGTCTATATCAATCTGGAATCCGCCCGCTACCAGTGTACCGCACTGCGCATGAAAATCGATGCCGTCAAGCGTCAGATTCAGTGGGACAAACAAAAAACCTCGCAGATCAACACCGATGTCGAACAGGACCGCAGCACCATCGGCGATGATCTCAAAGACAGTGATTCATCTTCTCGTTCCGACAGTATTTCCAATATGTTCGGTTACTGGAATAACAACTCGTCCGATGACAATGCGGTGCGCACGCACATTCTCGGCGACTATAAACAAGACTGGCGACAAGGCAAAATCAATTACGACATGTGGACCTTTGCCGAACACGGTCAGGAAAACAATCTGGCCGAATACATCCAACAGTATCATCAGGAACAGGCCAAAGTCAAGCAGTTGGAAAAAGAGTGGGCCGAAATCAAGAAAACCAGCAAACTGGACCAGGCCAAGTTGTATAAAAAAATCAATGCTCAGGTCAACGCCACCATCAAGGATTCGTTGCAGAAGCTGCAGGAACTGCGGAAAATGCGCGATGACCAATTGATTACCCAAAAAGAATACATCGATAAGAAAGCACAAATTTTGAAGCGTTTCTGAACCGGACTCCAACCGACTCGAAATGTTGTTTCCGCCCCATCCCGCAACGGAAAACCGTAAGGGATGGGGATTTTGTTGGCGGGGTAGAATAAAGTTCAAACCGGAATGATAATGGCAGAAGCACCTCGAAATCGAATCGGAATAGGGCGCAACGAGCCGGGCCGGAGATAACAGTAAGGGGCTTTTGCCGTTACCTCCGTTTAAGATAAAAAAGGCAAAAACGCTTGCATTTCTCCGGAACAATCACTATAGTAGCGTTTAGCGTTTTACGCCGGAAAATAGTAGGCTTTGGGTTTGAATTTTATTATGTAAGGTGTGGAAATCAACAAGGAGCACAATAGAATGAGAAGGGAAAAGTGGTTTACTCTGATCGAACTGCTGGTCGTAATTGCGATCATCGGGATTCTGGCCGCAATGCTGTTGCCGGCGCTTAAAACCGTACAGGAAAAAGCGCAACGGGCAAATTGCGCCTCCAATCTCAAACAGATCGGCATCGCGCTTAAAACTTATGCCTCGGATTACAAATCCTGGTTCCCGGTCAGTTCGGTAACCGGCAGGGAACAATATTCTGCCGACAACTTTGAAGTACTCCGTAGCGAAAACTATCTGCCGGAATATAAAATATACATTTGTCCGTCCACCACCGACTCTGTCGGCACCCCCGATGCGGCGTTAACCGACGAAAACATCAGTTATGTTTATATGCCCTATCTGTTGAACGGCTCCAACAACCTGACCGGCAATCCCGATTCCGCCATTGTGGAAGATAACGGCAATCCGAGCAATCATGTCAAATTCGGGAACATTCTCTTCCTGGACGGCCGGGTGGAAGGCAATGTAGCTTCGGACTGGTATGTGGAAAAATATACCGGCTGGCGTAGTGCAGCCACGAAAAACTGGGTTCCGGACAAGACGGCCAAGGTGCCGAGCTACAAATAGTAATTAAGTTTCATCATGGTCATTGTTGCCGCAGAAGGAGGTTGCACAACCTCCTTTTTTTATTTCTATCCGTTTTCAACAATGACCATGGAGAGGAAATATTGTTGTGCCCATAACACCGCAGTTCATCGCCCGTGGACTGGCCGCAATGTTGTTGTTGGCCTATCCCCTGGCATGGGGACAAATCATCTATCCGGTCAACGGGTTTCAATTTTTACCGTTATTCCCGCCGACGGTAATCGCCCTGGCGGCTCTGGCGGCAATCTGTTGCGGTTATAACCGGATCAGGGCCAACCGGCATGCCGCGCGTTATATTCTGTTGTTGTCCGGTATTTTACTGTTGCTGGTTCCCATCCATATGCTGACGGCGCCGACGCCGTCCTGGGGACAATATCTGCCGGCGCTGCTCGCCGGAACCTTGCCGTTATGCTGTTACTTTTATGCCGCGGAGCTGGCGGTACTGCTGGTTCCGCTCATGACGCTGACCTGGATTATGGCCGTCCTGGTTTCGTTGCGGGAATACTTTCTGCCGCCGTACCGGATGTACGGCGTTCCCGGCAACTACAACTGGAATGCCACGTTGATTGCCGTCACCGGAATCTTTGTCCTCTACGCTTTGTACCGCAAGACCGAACGTTGCCGCCGATGGCGGCGTCTGGCGATCATGGCGGTTCCCGGTCTAATCTCCCTGGCGATTATTTACGGCTGCGGTTCGCGTGGCACCTGGGTGGGATTGGGAGCGGCATTGCTTTTGGTGGTCATGGTCAAATGGCGGCGTTATCGTCCCTGGGTGTTGGGGCTGGCGGCGGCGGCGGGCATCGCCGCTTATGCGACGCTGTTGTTTTTCCCGACGCAACTGGAACACTATTTCGGGGACGACGTCCGTATTTTCCTCTGGCAAGGCGATTCTGCGCTGATTCGCGACCATTGGCTGATCGGAACTTCACCGGCACGGTTTGAAAATACCTTTGCCGCCTATATTCCGGAAAAATATTATCTCGGCCGTTTTACGGCCGCACGCCAC
>JAQUZV010000261.1 GCA_028691155.1 Victivallales bacterium | reverse complement strand
GGAAGAAGCGGACAACGACCGCCTGGCCGCCGCGCTGGCAACCATCGGCGGCGGGTCGGGCGCAACCACGTTCCATCTGCCGTCGCCGCGCCGAACTCCGGCGCTGATGTTGCAGGGAACCAGCTCCGACGCCGGCAAGAGTATCCTGACCGCCGCGCTGGGACGGATTATGTTGCAGGACGGCTACGATGTGGCGCCGTTCAAAGCGCAGAATATGTCGCTCAACTCTTATGTCACGCCCGACGGCGGAGAGATCGGACGGGCTCAGGCGCTCCAGGCCGAAGCCTGCCGTCTCGATCCCGAAGTCCGCATGAACCCGATTCTGCTCAAACCGGCCTCGGACACCGGGTCGCAGGTCGTTGTGCTGGGCCGCCCCGAAGGGAATCTGCGGGTACGGGAGTATTACGCGGCCAAGCAACGGCTGTTCGAACGGGTGAACCAGGCCTACGACACCCTGGCGGCGGAACACGAGGTAATGTTGCTGGAGGGCGCCGGCAGTCCCGGCGAAATCAATCTGAAGGCGACCGACATCGTCAACATGAACATGGCGCGTCATGCCGCCGCGCCGGTGTTGCTGGTGGGCGACATCGATCGCGGCGGGGTGTATGCCTCCTTTCTGGGCATGTATGAGACGTTCGAACGATGGGAACGGCAATGGCTGCGGGGATTTCTGGTCAATAAATTCCGCGGCGACACCTCCCTCCTGGCACCGGCGCATGACTATCTGCTGGAACGGACCGGCAAACCGGTACTGGGCGTCGTCCCGTTTCTGCCGGAGTTGCGTTTACCGGCCGAGGATTCGCTGTCGTTCGATCTGATCCCGACGGGGAAGAAGGATGCCGATGCGCTGGATACGGCCCTGATTGTCGTCGGCCATCTGGCCAACTTTACCGACTTTGCGCCGCTGGAGCTGGAACCGGACGTGCAAATACGCCATGTCCGCCGCGCCGCCGATCTGGGTACTCCCGATCTGATTATTCTGCCGGGCAGCAAGAATGTTGTTGCCGACATGGCATCTTTGTGGCAGTCCCGCCTGGCCGAAGCCATCATCGCGCAAGTAAAGGAGGGGGCCTGGCTGGTCGGCATCTGCGGCGGACTACAGTTCTCCGGGGAAGAAATCCGCGATCCGCGGGGAGTAGAAGCCGCGGCCGGAGAAAATATTCGGGCGCTGGGACTGCTGCCGCTGATCACGGAACTGGGGGCGGAAAAACAGTTGCGTCAAACCCGGGGAATATGGACGGCAAAAAATCTCCCGGTCGAAGGCTACGAAATCCATCACGGCATTACTTCGTGCCGGAAGCCGGAACTGATCGCCATTCCCGGCGACCACGGCTACCCGCTGGGGTTTGCCGCCGGGCGCGTCTGGACGACCTATCTGCACGGCGTTTTCGACCGCGACCGGTTCCGACGGGAATTTATCGATCTCATCCGTGTCGACCGCGGCCGTCCGCCGCGCGGCGCCATTCAAGCGACATACGAACTTGAACCGGAATTGAATCGGCTGGCGGATCACGTGCGCCGTCATGTGGACATGGCCGCCATTTATCGTTTAATGGGGTTATCGTAACATGGGGGAAATGGCGCTCTTGTTATTCGGCTCCTGGCTGCTCGACCTGCTCTGCGGCGATCCCCGGACGCCTTATCACCCGGTCGCACTGACCGGACGTTTCGCGCTGTTCCTGGAACCGTACTGCCGCAAGCTGACGCACCGGGAATTTCCGGCCGGAATGTGGTGTTCGCTCGCGGTAGTGATCTCCGCGACGACCCTGGCCGGAACCGTGGTGATCATCGCCGGATGGCTCGGGGGTAAAACCGCGACCATGATTGTTTCCATCATCCTGCTTTATTTCACCGTGGCGCCGCGTTGTCTCTGCGACCATGTCCGCGCGGTGGAAAAACGGCTGGCGGCGGGGGATCTGCCTGGAGCCCGGCGCCGTATCGGTTGGATTGTCAGCCGCGACCCGGAAGCGTTGTCAGTCCGGGGAGTAATCCGGTCCGGCGTGGAAAGTCTCGGGGAAAATTTTTCCGACGGGGTAACCGCCGCCTGGTTTTACGCCGCGCTGGGATGGCTGGCCGGCGGACCGGCCGGCGCCGCGGCGGCCGCCTGGGGGTATCGCGCCGCCAACACCCTCGACGCCACTTTCGGCTATAAGAATCGACGCTACCGCCGCTTCGGTACCTTTCCGGCGCGATGCGACGATCTGTTGAACTTTATTCCGGCCCGCCTGACGGTGGCGGCCGTAATCATGGCCGCCGCCCTGCTTCGCCTGCGCCCGCTCAATACCTGGAAATGCGCCTGGCGCGACCACCGCAAGCACCCCAGTCCCAACTCCGCCTGGGGCATGGCGGCGTTTGCCGGCGCGCTCGGTGTCCGGCTCGGGGCAAAACCAAATACGCCGAGGGCTGGAAGCAATATCCCTACTGGGGCGTTGCGCTGGAACCATTGCGCCTGAAGCATCTCCGGCAGGCGCGGCATCTGGTCATGGCGGCGACCCCGATTTTCATTGTCATTTTGCTGTTGTTGGTCGGGTTGGCCCGGGGGATGGGATGATGAGCGCCAATCCCTATGGGTTCAGCGCCTGCTGCCTGGCCGCCGCCGGTTCCGGCAGCGGTAAGACCACGGTCAGTCTGGCGTTGATGCGGGCGTTGAGCCGACGCGGCCTGACGGTACAGCCGTTCAAATGCGGTCCGGATTATCTCGATCCGGGTTTCCATGACCGGGCCTGTCACCGGAGCTCGCGCAATCTGGACAGCTGGATGATGGGCCCGGCTGGAGTGACCGCGTCCTATGCCGCGGCTGCCGCCGGCGCCGATGTGGCCGTTATCGAAGGCGTCATGGGGTTGTTCGACGGCGTCCGGCCGGGCGATTTATCCGGCAGTACGGCGGAAACGGCGCGGTTGACCGGTGCTCCGGTTCTGCTGGTGGTGAATGCCCGGGGCATGGCCGGAAGCATGGCGGCGCTGGTTGGAGGCTTTGTCGCGTTCCGACCCGAAATCCGTATCGCCGGGGTTATCGCCGATCAGGTGGGTTCGGCTCATCATGCAGCGTTGCTGCGGGAGGCACTGTCGGCGGCGGCGCTGCCGCCGCTGCTGGGATATTTTCCCCGTCGCGACGAATGGCGGCTGCCGGAACGACATCTCGGACTGGTACCCTATGCCGAGACCCGATGTCCGGAAACATGGTTCGAATCCCTCGCCGATGCCGCGGAACAATATTGCGACCTGAATGAGATACTGCAACGGTGCCGGACGCCTCGTCCCGCCCTGCCGCCTGGTCCCGTTTCCCCCGTCGCCCCCGAACGGCCCTGCCGCCTGGGAGTTGCCCGCGATGCCGCGTTGCATTTCTATTATCACGACAATCTGGACTTGCTAGCCCGACACGGCATTACACCGGTCTTTTTTTCGCCGCTGAATGATCCGACATTGCCGGAAAATCTGGCCGGACTCTATCTCGGCGGCGGTTTTCCGGAGATTTTCGCCGCCCAACTGGCCGACAACAAATCGATGCGGCAGTCGATCCGGGATTTTGCCGCTTCGGGACGACCGGTCTACGCCGAATGCGGCGGTTTCATGTACCTGGCCGAGACCCTGACCGATGCCGCGGGAACCTCCTATCCGATGTGCGCCCTGGTGCCGGGCCGGGCGATCATGGCC
>JAQUZV010000260.1 GCA_028691155.1 Victivallales bacterium | reverse complement strand
GCATCCATTTCGTCGCCGCCGACCCGCACGCTGCGGGCCTCGACAATTCCGGACAGCGAAATCACCGCCACTTCCGTGGTCCCGCCGCCGATATAGACAATCATGCTGCCGGAAGGTTCAGCCACCGGCAATCCCACGCCGACCGCCGCCGCCATCGGCTCTTCGATCAGACAAACCTGATGTGCTCCGGCCCGCATGGCGCTGTCCTGTACCGCCCTGGTTTCCACTTCGGTAATCCCGGAAGGCACCGCCACCAACACCCGCGGCGACATAAAACGCCGCCGCCCGCCGACCTTGGCCCGTGCCGACTGGATGAAATAACGCAGCATTTTTTCCGTAATATCGAAATCGGCGATCACCCCGTCTTTCATCGGTCGCACCGCTTTGATATTCCCCGGCGTCCGTCCCAGCATCCGCTTGGCCTCCGCGCCCACCGCCAATACGGTATTGGTCGTCTCGACAATCGCCACCACGGACGGTTCCGACAGGACAATGCCGCGGTCGCGAACATAGACCAGACAATTGGCCGTTCCCAGGTCAATGCCAATATCACTGGAAAATAATCTCGTTATTCTCGAGTAGAACATTCCGGTTGTATCTCCCGTTTACAGTCCATCTGCAAACTTAAAACATTATGAATTTACCATAACTTAATCAGAAAAAACGATAATAAAAGCGTCTTTTCATAAAAAAACCATTAAACGGCGCTATCCTGCCGTCTCGCCGCCGCATTCCTCATTCCGAGTCTCCGGCGGCAACCGTCGCAACTTAACGCAAACCGGCAATCAGCTTGCCCACCTGCTCGTATCTTTCTTCCATTTCCGTCAAATGTTCGCGGGCGGCCTGCACCACCTCCGGCGGCGCTTTGGTCAGAAACTTCTCATTCGCCAGTTTGGCGCGGGACCCCTTGATCCATCCGGTCAGTTGTGCCTGCTGTTTTTCCAGCTTGTCGATTTCGGCGGGAATATCGATCAACCCCTGCAGCGGCAGATAAATTGTCCCCGAGGTAATCAATTGCGACGGAGCCTGTCCCAATTTTTCCGCCGGGAAATCCTGTTCCGACACCACTACCGCGTCGGCAAACAGCAACCGTTGCAGCGAGTCCAGCTCCGACTGGAAAAATTCCGCCGTCGCCTTATCCGTAGCCCGGATGTAATATTTAACCTTGGCTCCGTTGGGAATATCATATGAAGCCCGCAAATTGCGTCCGGCCCGAACCATCTGGAATTTGGCTTCCACCAGGTCAAGCAGGTCGGGATCGGAATCCATGATCGATGGAATCTTCTTGAACTTCAGTTCACGGGGATAATCCTCGAGCATAATGCTTTCTTCTTCCGCCAGGAATCCCATTTGATGTGCCAGCTCCTCGGTAACGAACGGCATGAACGGATGCAGCAGCCGCAGAATCTTGAACAACACGAAGTCCAACACCGCCAACGTCTGCTTTTTGGCCGCCGGATCGTCGCCGTACAACCGCACTTTGGCGCTTTCCAGATACCAGTCGCAGAAGTTGCTCCAGACCAGATCATATATTTCGTGCGCCGCCAGATGGAACCGGAATTCCGTCAGCGCCGAATTGACCAGTTTGATGGTCTGGTTCAGCCAGGCGATGATCCACTTTTCATCCGGGGTGAGATCGCTGCGTTTTACGCCGTCCAGATTGCGGAAGCCGGCGAAAACCGGTCCCTGCAACACCCGGAACCGGCAGGCATTCCAGAGTTTGTTGGCAAAATTACGGCCGATCTCGCATTTGTCGTTGCTGTAGCGGATATCCATTCCCACCGGAGCAATATAAATAATGGAAAACCGCATGGCGTCGGTGCCGTAAGTATCCATGACATCCATCGGGTCGGGGGAATTGCCGAGCGATTTGCTGAGCTTGCGGCCCAGATCGTCCCGGATGATGCTGGTAAAATAAACATTGCGGAACGGCAGATCGCCCTTGAACTCGTACCCGGCCATAATCATCCGGGCCACCCAGAAAAAGATGATGTCCGGACCGGTCACCAGGTCGGAGGTCGGATAAAAATATTGCAGTTCTTCCGTCGGTTCCGGCCAGCCCTGAACCGAGAACGGCCACAACCAGGAGCTGAACCAGGTATCCAGCACATCCTCTTCCTGCCGCCACGGTCCGTCCGCGGTGGGAGCGTCCATGCCGACATACATGGCGCCGGTTTTATCGTTGTACCAGGCCGGAATGCGGTGTCCCCACCAGATCTGACGGCTGATGCACCAGTCCTGAATGTTTTCCATCCAGTGATAATAGGTTTTGGCCCAACGTTCGGGATAAAATTTAATCTTGCCGTCGCGCACCGCCGCAATCGCCGGTTTGGCCAGCTCTTTCATATTGACGAACCACTGCGCACTGACCATGGTTTCGATCGGCACGTCGGCGCGTTCGGAATAACCGACGCTGTGGACGATATCTTCGACTGTGACCATCAAATCCAGTTCTTCCAGCCGGGCAATCACCTTGGCGCGGGCCACCTCACGATCGAGTCCGGCAAATTCCGGACCGCACTTATCGTTCAGCGATCCGTCGGGATTCATGATATTGATGCATTCCAGATTATGCCGCTGCCCCACGGCAAAGTCGTTGGGGTCGTGCGCCGGGGTAATTTTTACGCAGCCGGTGCCCTTGGTGGGGTCGGCATGTTCGTCGGCGATAATCGGAATCTTCCGGTCGGTCAGCGGCAGATCGACGGTCTTGCCGATCAGATCGCGATAACGTTCGTCGTCCGGGTGAACCGCCACCGCGGTATCGCCGAACATCGTTTCCGGCCGCGTCGTGGCAATAATCAGCGCCCCGCTGCCGTCGGAAAGCGGATATCGGTAATGATAGAATTTCCCGGGTACTTCCTTGTAAATAACTTCCTCGTCGGAAAGCGCGGTTCTGGCCACCGGGCACCAGTTAATCATCCGCTGGCCGCGATAAATGTATCCTTTTTCATACAGGCTGACGAAGACTTTGCGCACCGCCGTACTCAAGCCTTCGTCCATGGTGAAGCGTTCGCGCTGCCAGTCGCAGGCGCAGCCCAGGCGACGCAACTGGCGGATAATCGTCCCGCCGTATTGTTCCCGCCATTCCCAGACTTTGGTGATGAACGCATCGCGTCCCAAGTCGTCGCGTCCGGGCAAGCCGGCTTCCCGCAATGTCTTCTCCACCTTGCTTTCGGTGGCAATCCCGGCATGGTCGGTGCCGGGAAACCAGCAGGTTTCGAATCCCCGCATTTTATGCCAGCGAATCAGAATATCCTGCAACGTGTTGTTGAGCACATGGCCGAGATGCAGAATACCGGTCACATTCGGCGGTGGAATAACAATGGAATAAGGCTTTTTATCCGGATTGGGAGTTCCGTGAAAATAACCGCGCTGCTCCCACACGGGGTACCATTTTGCCTCGACATCGGCCGGTTCATAGGCCTTGGGCATCTCTTGCCGTTCTTTACACATAAATCACCTGTTCATGTTCATCGTTATCGTCAATGGCCGTCCCGATTGCGGAAGGGCCATCGGCGCATAGGTTGCAAATTACTTAAAAATCTATAATTTAGCACGTTTGTGAATTTTTTATAACCCGAATTGCCGCTTTTGTCGCAAAAAGTCGTCCCGGACGTTCCGTTTCAACCCGATCGAGACATTATGTCGCACCACAAACACCCGATACAATG
>JAQUZV010000259.1 GCA_028691155.1 Victivallales bacterium | reverse complement strand
TCAGGGCATCTGCCAGTGCCGTATAATAGGGTGGGGTCAGTGCGGACTTTTCCGGTTTCCACGACATTTCATACTGGGCAAACGAATTGATCGGCATTTCAAAGTTTCTTCCGGTTATCTTGTCATGCATACAATTATATCATTTGAGCCATACAATTTCAAACGGTATTTTAACGGAAAGATAAAAAACGGAAAGAGTTTATGAGAGATTTGACACAGGGAAAGGAATGGAAAACCATTCTTCTGTTTGGCATTCCCATCTTGATCGGGAATCTGTTTCAGCTTTTCTACAATGTCGCGGACAGCATCGTTGTCGGACGCTGGCTTGGGACGGCAAACCTTGCCGCCGTCGGGTTCGGCTTTTTGATCGGTTTTGTGCTGTCGGCCGTGTCGTTTGGACTGTCGCTGGGAAACGGGATTTGTATTTCCCGTTATTGCGGAGCGCACCGACCGGAAAAAATCCGACCGGCGATGAACACTGGATGTGTATTTTTGTTCTGGCTGGGTACGGTTGCCACCGTTGCCGGATGGCGGTACGCGGATCAATTGGCCCACGGGTTTGACGTTCCGCCGGAGGCGTTTGGCTTCGCCGTGACGTATTTGCGGATTTTGTTTCTGGGATGCATTCCCGTGTTTCTCTCCAACGCGTTGACCAACATGTTGCGAGGCGGCGGCGACTCCACCGGCCCGGTCTGCATTCTGATTGGAGGCGTTCTGCTGAATGTCGCCTTGGACCTTGCCAGTGTGATCTACACGAATATGGGGATTGCCGGAATCGCCTTCGCCACCGTTTTTTCCCAATTCTTCGTTTGTCTCGGAACGATTCTGTATCTGTATTGCCGCTATCCGGAATTTTGTCCCCGTTTCCCATTCACAGAATTTCGGCTTGACGTCTGGAAGGAAAGTTTAACTCTCGGCGTACCGTCGATGCTGCATCAACTCTCAATCTGCCTGGGATTTCTGCTGCTGCAAAAATTGATCAATGGTTTCGGCAGCGATTGCGCCGCGGCTTTTGCGGCGGCATCCAAAATTGACTCTTTCGTGCAATTCCCGACGGTCAATTTAGCATTTGCCCTGAGCAACTTTCTGGCGCAAAATCTGGCGGCCGGAAAATTTGACCGGGTGCGCCGAGGCAGTGCCGTCGTGTTCCGGCTGGGCATCCTGATGGCGGGAGCGGTCAGTGTCGTGGTCCTGCTGGTTCCGGAACCGCTCATGCGGTGTTTTTCCGCCGATCCGGAGGTATTGAAAATCGGGTGTCGATATTTTTATATTGTGGCCGGATTTTATGTGGTGAACGGAGTGATGCAGATATTCAACGGAATTCTGCTTGGATATGGGAAAGCATTGCAACTGATGATCTGCACGATGTTTTCTCTGTGCATTCTTCAGGTTCCTGGCGCATGGCTGCTGGCCGGAACGTTGTTGGGAGCTACCGGCATCTGGGCGGCGACGCCGGTCGGCTGGATCGGTGGGGTATGGATACGCTGGCGGTTCTGTCGCAAACTTGCGCCGGGAATTTTTCGTTTTGAGGGGGGCCATTCCACGTCCAAATGATCTGCGTTCCATCTTCGGGTATCGGGAAATATTTTATTCCCGATTCGGCCTGCGTGAGGCCTTCGATCATCTTTTCTGGATTGACTCCGACCTTGTTCGAGGAGCCCATGCTTCCCGCGCTATGCTCCCGCACCGGAATCGAAAATCCGTGAGTGCGTTCATGGAAAATTCGCCAGTCCGACCGGAAAAGACGGCAAGACATGTTTGACGGCATCGGGAAGAAGTCGAATCAAAACAACCTTTATGTGGTATTGTCGGCGGGGCGCGGTTTCCACTGTTTTTACCAGGATGCGGATTTGAAACTCCGAAAGAGTAGAGATACTATATTGGTGGCGAAAGACGGCGGGAAAGTCCCGAGGCATAAAACGGCAAACCCGGACGGCGATGGCAATGCGGGGAATCGGCGTTTTTCGGTAATTTGCCGCCCTTCCGCCGTCGCCGGATTTTTTCGGGAATGGTCCGATCGGTGTCCGAAGTTGTGAACGGGAAATCATCGTGTCGCAACGCATCAATTCATGGGGGATGGGGGAATATGACGAGAATTGAGATTCGTCCGCCTGGCAATGAAGCGGAAATATGGCAGTTGTGTCGGCTGAATCATGCGGTATTCTCCGAGGAGCTCCGCCAGCATGAAATTCATGATGATGGGGCGCTGGTCGATAAGTTTCACGCCAAAAACCTTTATTTTGCCGGATGGGTCCGGGGCGAAGCCGTGGGGATGATCTGCGCACATTGGCAGGAGCCGTTTTCGGCCGTGCAGCACTTCGGCGAGGTCGTGCGGCAGGCGTTGGTTCCGGGAAAGACCGCCGAACTGCGGTTGTTCGCCATTCGTCCCGAATATCGTAAAACGCTGTTGGCGCCGCGGTTGGGAGCCGCGATCTTCAAGCACCTTGACGCAATGGGCTTTACAACGCTCATCATTTCCGGTATTGCGGAACAGACGAAATTCTATGAACATATCGGCTTCCGGACGATCGGCGCACCGATTCTGGACGGGGCGATTCGTCTTTATCCGATGGTCGCGAACCTTCCGGCGATCATGCGGCACAGTGCCCGGGATGTGGCGAGGTGTTCGGAATGACGCGGCCGGAATTGGTCCAGAATGAAAGCTGTTTTTCCAAGCAATTAAGAGGCAACGTAATAGGACAGGACATCCTGGCGAATAAGCTCACGGTGGGGGGCTGTTTTTCAAGCTTGCATTTCCCAATCGGCTTGCCATATTGACTCAAACCGACTTGGGCATGATCGGCGAAACAATACCGCCATATCTCATGACGTAAAATTTACTTCGGAAAAATTTTTCTAATGACACGCCGATGACGTTGTTGCGGTACCAGCTGGGGCGGCCGATGCGGGGTCCGGTTGGGATGAGGGCCGATTGGTGCCATTGGCCTGGTAATGTTCCGTCATGGTGTGGGTTTTGTGCTCCTTGCTGGCGGAACCCATGGGTGTGGTACAGGCGGCGATTGCCATGACATAAAAAATATATAAATAAATGTTGATGGTAAAGACCATGATGATCCTTTTCCAGCGGTTTTTCAGACACAGCAACTCGAACAGAGAAATGATGAATACCATCAAAAACGGCAGAATAGTCAATGCCATAATCGGGATAAACCAGCTCTCCACGGCCAACATGGTCGAACCAAGCAGCAGAATAACCACGATCGTTTGCGCCAGAAAGTAACGGGGAAAACCTTTCAGACTGGACGTTACTTTTTTAAAGTAATGTCGTTTAATCAGCAGTGCTATACCAGCAGTATCACGATAAGCGTATGTTTCAGCTTCTCCGGGTTCATTGGTTCCTCCGTTGTATTGGCTGGTCGGGCGATTCGGCGATTTGCGTTTACAACCACTTGCGGCGTCGGAAAAAAATGATCATGCCGATGGTGATGACGACAAAAACGCCCCATAACATAAAATATCCGTAATGCCAGTGCAGTTCCGGCATGTTTCTGAAATTCATGCCGTAGACTCCGGCCAGAAAGGTGAGGGGAATGAAGATGGTGGAAATGATGGTCAGCGTTTTCATGACTTCATTCATCCGGTTGCTGATGCTGGACATGTAGATGTCCAACAGGCCCGACACCATATCCCGGAACGATTCGGCGGTGTCGATGACCTGAATGGTA
>JAQUZV010000258.1 GCA_028691155.1 Victivallales bacterium | reverse complement strand
AAAACTATTTTCCGGTTATCGCGGCCGACAAGGATATCGACGCGGCCGATTTTCTGTTGCTGACCAAACGTTTTTTTCTGCTGACACCGGAAGAGCAACGCGACTGGTTCCACTCCGAAGCGGTAATTCCGACCCGCTTGATTCCCGGCCACACCGGTGTTCTCCAGGCCCTGGCATATCTGGTTCGGGAGAAGGTCTCCGCCGCGCTGGCGACGGATGAATACGGGCGCATTGCCGGAATGGTGGCGCGGGAGGATATTTTTGCCGAAATGATCGGCGATATCGATGACGAATATGACCGGCCCGATTACACGGTGACCCGCACCGGAGAAAATTCCTGGTCGTTTTCCGGCATGATTCCCTGTTATTTTTTCGAGGAAACCACCGGCTGGAAATTACCGTCCGAACTGGAATCCACCACCATCAACGGGTTGTTTGCCGAACTGTCCGGGCGCCTGCCCCGACCCGGCGACGTAATCCGAATCGGACGGCTGGTATTTCGGGCGGAAAGTGTGACCAAGCGCCGGGTTATCCGGTTCAATGTCCGGCAGGTGCCGGCGGAAAATCCGGAGGCGGCGGAATGATTTATCTGTTGCTCACCATTGTTTTTATTTTATTTCAGGCGTTTTTCAGCGGGATGGAAACCGGATTGATTTCCATGCGCAAGCCGCGCGTTCTCAACGGCGTGGCCAAGAACGACCGGCGGGCCGGAATTCTGCTGTTCTTCATGGAACGGCCGTCGCTGATGTTGTCGTCAACGTTGTTGGGCACCAATATCTGTGTGGTTTGTGCATCTTTGACGGCCAAGCAGGCCGCGGTGGCATTCGGTTTTGACAGCGGCGGTGGAATGCTGGCGGCTTCGTTGCTGTTGACCGTGACCCTACTGGCGGCTGAAATTATCCCCAAAGACTGGTTTCGCCAGGAGCCCTACCTGCGCGGCGCTTTCTTTGCCCCGCTGTTCTATTCTTCGTATCTGCTGCTCTATGTTCCGGCCTGGCTGCTGGCGCGTTTTACCGACCGGGTGGTGGGAATGCTGTCCCGGAAAACGGCGGCCCGCCACTCCGAACTGCTGTTGCGCGAAGACTTCCGGTTGCTGTTGCGCGAAAGTGAAGAAGGCGGCATTATCGATTCCGACAATGCCGATCTGTTGGACAACGCCGTGGATTTCTCCCGTACCACCGTCGGAGAAATCATGGTGCCGGTGCCAAAGGTCCATACCGTTGCGGCGGCGGCAACGGTGCGCGAAGCGGTAGCGGCCTGTCGCCGCAGCGGGTGTTCGCGACTGCCGCTGGTGGGGGCGGACGGCAAATGGGTCGGAATTTTCAGCCTTTACGACGCCATCTACCAGTTGTCGGAAACGGAATGGGATCGCGTTCGGGTGGAAACGTGCCGCCGTCCCCTGGTGGACATCGGCGCCGAGGTTGAACTCGGGCAGATCATCCGGCGTTCGCAGGAAACCGGCAGTCCGCTGCTGGTGGTGGCCGATCCTTCACATCCCGGGGATTACCTCGGCATTGTCACGCCGCTGGATGTGGTGGGATTCCTGTTCAACAGCGGACAATGACCGGAAGCTTCGAAAAAAGAACCGCAACGGTTTTTTCCGGATTTGTCCGGCGGCGGGTTTGCTTTTTCGTTTTAGGTGGACACAATATACTTTTATTTTCCGGACCGAAAAGCCGGAGCGCAAAATGCGCCCGACGGTACGGGAACGGATGGTTTCCGCTCCACCCCATCGCGGGCCGGTCGTAAAGAGCGGCAAGAATGGCACCGGAAAGCAAGAGGAACGGGAGTTGACGAATGAAAAGAATTTGCGTCTATTGCGGGTCGAATTCCGGTTGCCGCCCGGATTATCTGGCTGCGGCCGGACAATTGGGAAAAACCCTGGCGGAGGAGAAACTGGAGCTGGTTTACGGCGGAGCTTCGATTGGTTTGATGGGAGCAGTGGCCGATGCGGCGCTGCAGGCCGGCGGCAAGGTCATCGGGATTATCCCGCACCACCTGAAAAATGAGGTGGCCCATCGCCGCCTGACCGAGCTGCATGTGGTGGACAATATGCATCAACGCAAAAAGATGATGCTCGATTATGCCGACGGCATGATTGCCCTGCCGGGCGGGTTCGGAACGCTGGAAGAGATTTTCGAAGCCGTAACCTGGGGGCAGTTGCGGCTGCATCGGAAACCCTGCGGCTTGTTGAATGTGGCCGGCTATTACGATCAATTGCTGGCGTTTCTCGCCCATGCGGCGGCGGAAAAATTTATTCGCCGTGAGTACTTGGCCCTGCTGCCGGCGGCGGACACCCCGATGGAACTGTTGGCGCGGTTTCGCCGCTTCCAGCCGCCGACCGGGACAAAATGGGCGGCAACGGAGTCCGGAAGGAAATAAATGATGATGACGGAAAAAGATGATTACTGGTTTCGCGTCCGTACTTTGTTCTGGACGTTCTTTCGGATTTCCGCCCTGACAGTCGGCGGCGGATTTGCCATGATCCCGATTATCGAGGAAGAGTTTGTCCGACGCAAAAAATGGATCAGTGAAGAGGATATTGCCGACGTACTGGCGGTGGGACAGTCGGTTCCCGGCGTAATTGCCGCCAATACCGCCGTTTTCATCGGCTATCGCATGGCGGGGTTCGGCGGCGCCCTGGCCGGGGTGTTCGGCGTGGTGGTGCCGCCCTATGTCGTCATTGTCCTGGTAGCGGCGTTTATGACCCGGCTCAGCGGTTATCCGGTTCTGGAGCATGCTTTTATCGGGGTTCGGGCCGGGGTTTGTGCCCTGATTGTCCTGACGGTGGCGGGAATGGGCAAGAAAATTCTGAAAGGACGTTGCGAATGGGTTATTGCAACCGTGGCGTTTATTGCGCTGGTTTTCTTCCGTTTGAATCCGATCTGGGTTATTGTCGGCAGTGCCGTCTTCGGCCTGGTTTGGTATTATCTGGGGTTGCGCGGCAGTTTGGCGCAGGCAGCCGGTGACGAGGCGGGAGAGCAATAAACGATGACGTTATTCAAACTCTATTGGATTTTCTTTAAAATCGGTTTTTTCACTTATGGCGGCGGTTATGCGATGATTCCTCTGATTCAGGAGGAGCTGGTGCGGCGCCATGAACTGATTTCCGCCGCGGATTTCGGCAACATCATGGCTCTGGCGCAGATTACTCCCGGTCCGATCGGCATCAATGCCGCTACCTATATCGGCTATCAGTACGGCGGGGTTTTCGGCGCACTGGTCGGGACGACCGGACTGATGGTACCGTCGCTGATTATCGTATCCCTCGTGGTTCACTTTGTCCGGGCTTTTGAAGGAAGCAACGCGGTAAAGGGCGCTTTGAGCGGAATTCGGCCGGCGGTGTTGGGCATGATTGCCGCCGCGGTGCTGTTTTTCGCCGAGATGTCGGTATTTACCGGTCCGTTGCCGCTGGCGCACTGGCTGCCCTGGCTGACGGAAAGCAAAGCCGCCGCCGCTTCTTTCGGCGTCAGCTGGCAGGGCGCGGTGGTGTTTCTGTTTGCCCTGATTGCCGTGGGCAAATACAAGTGGCGAACCAGTTGGGTTCTGATTGCTTCGGCCGGGCTGGGGGCACTGTTGTTCCTCTGGTAAAGTCCTGTTGCCCCCGCCATAACGAAACCATGGCTCCGGTCCGCAGGTCGATGCCGGATTGTCGTGCCCGATCATGCGCGGTCCCGGCCGGTGTCGCGG
>JAQUZV010000257.1 GCA_028691155.1 Victivallales bacterium | reverse complement strand
CACGCCCGAATCGCCCGACTGGTCACAAGTCAAACCGCGACTAGCCCGGATTCGGACCGTGTTGCGCCGTTGTCCCCACCTCGGTCTCAACCGTCCCTCACCGGCCATCACCACCACGACGGAAACCGAATACAAAACCCTTTGCTACCTCCTTTACCGTTATTGTCGCTGGCGCCTGCTGGAACTATCCCGGGACCCGGCCGCCGCTGACGCGACGGCAACGCGGGAACTGTTGCAGGACCTGGCTCGGTGCCGCGAATATGAATTGGAAGGAAATCCCGGCTCAACCATATATACCAACCGACGTTATCTTTCCCAATGCAGCCGGATCTTGTGTCGGCGCTGGGACCTTCTTTCCGACCGGGAGCTGCGGCGGCAACAAGAATGGTGGCAACAGCAATTGAAAACGCTCCCGCAGGTTACCCGACACGGCGTCTTCGCCGCTTATGCCGAACCGGCGGAACAGATGGGTCAACGGTTCTGGTTTATGTTGCCTTACCAGGAGAACATCCGCGCCACAGCCTACCATCTGGCCGCAACCGCAACGCCATTGTTGCAACAGGACTATGCCGTCGACCATGAGGCTTACCGGCGGTTTGTCGCCAAACAGGATAAAATCTTTCTGTTGTTCCAACCCGACTCGGACGCTCATTACCAGCGCATATATTCCGCCACCCAGGCCATCTGCCGCCTGACGCTGGCCGGAATTGAGCTGGAACAATTTTACCGGCGGCACGGTCATTATCCGACGGCGCCGTCGCTGCCGACCGATCCGTTTTCCGGGCAGCCGCTGCGTTATGTCCCCGGCCAAATGCTCTACAGCGTGGGACCGGAACGCTCGCCGGCCGCTCGGACCGCCTCGCAAGGTGATAAAACAAATGACCTGATAATCAAGCTAAGGGAACAGCCATGAAAAATGTTCAGTTCAACCCTTGTTTCACGGCCAATCCGGCCACGGCGGCATTTTTGGCACTGACGTTCTGGGGCATCGCGACGTACCTGATATTGTCCCTGGTGCCATATTTCATCATAGAAGGATGGCAAATGGGCTTCATTTCTTGCCGCATGGAAAAAATGATAGAAGTTTTGCAATATCTCTTACTATTTTCCGCGCTGCTCTGGTGCAATTACGTCTCGTGGACAACGTGGTTTTATTGGCGCCAATGTCAACGGCATCATTATCGCCGCCGCCGCTATTTCATCTGGCCGATATTCCTGCTCTGGCTTGCCATTCCCGCGCTGATCGGATGTGATAACGAAGACGAACTGATATCCCTGATCCTGATAATGCAACTGCCGCCCGCCGTAATTTTCCCGCTGCTGTGCGGCGGCAAGGACTGGCCCTGGGCCCTGGGCAGTATCGTTACGGGAGCAGCCGGCGTTTTTATGGTCCTGGTCCCCTGCCAACAAATTGTCCGGCTTTGCAAACCGGTCAGCAGCCTCGGCGACCCGACCCCACCGCCGCCATTCACCGCTTTCGTCCGTTTTCTCGGTTTGGCCGGAACCGGATGGACGGTTTGGTTCGCAACGGCGCTGCTGTTGCTGCTGGCCTGGTATCTCCTCACCGCCAAATTTATGGCCCGGCGGGAACACATCCCGTTCCGAACGATGTTCGGCCGCGCGGTCCGGTGGCTGTGGTATGCGGTCGCGGCAGTCTTCATCTTATTTGCCATCATGACCTGGAGGGAAAAAAATGAAGCCGCCCGACTGATGATCGCCCTGGAACAACGTTTCGGACGTCCCCCGACCACTACCGCATTTCGCGATTACTATTACCGTCACGAAACACCCGACCAGGCCTACTGGAATCGAATTTCCACCCTGAACCAGAAAATATCTTATGCCATAAAAACGCATCCGGGGCTGCCTGACCCCGCCGTCACAGCCCCCTATTCCACCGATGAACTGGCGGTATTACGCAATTTTTTCCACCACCACGCCCTCCTCATCGGCCAATGGGAAAGTGCCTTCCGCGGCCATATTCCACCGATGCAGCAATCCACCACTCCGGGAACTTTCTGGTCGCACGCCACCACCGCGGGACTAGCCGTCTCCATTTTTACCCAGCTACAACTCTGGCAACTCCGGGTGGCTCTTGCCGACAACAATATAAATGCCGCTTGGACCGCCTATCGCAACCTGGCTCACGCCGATGCCTTGCTGCTCCGGGGTAATAGTGGCCTTGACGTCATTGTCTGGTTGAAGGGCGAAAATCGCCGCCTCGACGCCATATCCCTGTTGTTGACTTCCGAACGACTAACCGCCGCGCAACTGACGCAACTGAACCGCGAACTGACCGCCGTCGCCGTGCAGCTGGCACCGTTCCAGAAACATTGCCTGTACATCGACGCCGTTGGCGGACTGGACATCTTCGACATGTTGGGACAGGCCATCACCGGGAATAATGATTTCAATCCGGTGCCGCCGGCGATGTTGCGCTGGTTTTTCCCGCAATTGTGGTGGTATGCGGTCCGGGAAAAAACCACCATGATGCGTTATTTGGATGGTTCGGATTTACGACATGCCCCCACCCCTGACGAATTGTATCGCTGCCCTCTGATCATCAATGGCTTGTATTTTCCGCTCACGCACAATACGGGAGAAAGATTCCTGGTTCTGGCCGCCAGAATCCGGAAAATGCAGGCGCGACTGGCGCTGGAACAATATCGGCGACAACAACGTTACGACCTCGAGCCGCGAAGTCTTCTGCCCTCCGTGCCGGATACAATCCCCCGGACGGTTTTTTGCCGGGATGCAGGTCGGCTGCGGCATGGCGACCCGGATTATTAAACCAGGCGGACAATAATGCTGAAATTAATCAGTCATCTCTCCGTTTTACTCTTAACCGGCGCCATCTGGTATTACCTTTCGTATGTCGTCCAAACCAGAATTCCGCCATCGCAAGAGTTGAAATTAAAAACCGGAGCGCACCTGCTCTTTATCCTGGGCATAGCTTCCGGAGTGCTCATGATTCGAACCTGGACCTATCCTGCGGTGGGATGGGTCATCACCATTTTTTGGGCCGGGGGTTATTTTTATAGTTCAACGATTAAAATAGTAATTCTGGAGGACGGTTTTATCTACCGTTCATTAATCGGCGTCAAACGGATCGGGTATGACCGCATTTGCCGCATCACGGAACGGGATTACGCCCCGGAATATTCCATTGTCTACGACAACCGACAAAAAATAACCATTCCGACTTTTTTGGTCGGAAGTCAGGAGTTCATCAGAATAGTCCGCCAAAAAGTCGCCTCGGCACGACCATGAAACCGTGGGGATGGAACAACCGGAACCCGGAAATGAAACGGTCGGCCATCGGCAACTCAATGATTGTCGCCATCCTATTGGCTATCCTGCCGCTATCGTGTTCCCCCAAGGCAAACACCGCAGCAATCAATAACCTGGCCTGTCTGAATGTCCATCCGCTGTGGGGAGGATATAATTTATTCATTACCGAAAAAGCCATATTAGTGGAGGATATTCGCGTTGAAAATGGCACGTTCAAGAGCAGTTGGTATCATCTTCCAGGTAATGACATCGCACCATATCGGTCCAGCGTCGAAGCAATCGGTAGTGTCCGAAATTATGCGCACATTCGATTTCCAGATTGATCAAATGCCGCCGGGATGGAGCCGGAGCAAATCCGACCGACCGGAAAGTTCCGGAGGAACAGGTCGGTTTGCGGAGGCGTCCCC
>JAQUZV010000009.1 GCA_028691155.1 Victivallales bacterium | reverse complement strand
CGCCGTTGGGGTACTGGAATTTCTTCAGCCGGGGCAGCAGTTCATCGAAATAGGCGCGGATGGCATCGAGATAGGGCTGATTATAGCAGCGCAGACGCAGGCCGGGAATGGTCAGCAGCCAGGCCGGCAGACCGCCGAATTCCCATTCGGCGCAGATGTAGGGACTGGGACGGACGATGACCATGAAGCCGAGGCGGTCGACCAGTTCGATGAATTTTTCCACGTCGGCCAGACCGGAGAAGTTGAATTTTCCCGGCGCCGGTTCGTGCAGGTTCCAGGGCACATAGGTTTCGATGGTGTTGAGACCGAGTGCCCTGGCCTTCAACAACCGGTCCTCCCACAATTCGGGGAGGATGCGGAAATAGTGAACGGCACCGGACAGAATCCGGATCGGTTGGCCGTCGACGAGAATATCGCGGCCGGAAATGGTTACGTTGCGCATAATGGACATTCCTTGATTGATTGGCGATTGACAATGGACATCGGGATGATCCGTGCCGTCGGCGACGGTTCGCCGGACAGGAAAGCACGGGCAATCCCGGCATAAATTTCGTGTTGATGTGCCGCCGTGGTCAACGGGACGGGAAACGATTGGGCATCGACCAGGTTGTCGCAGCCCGCCAGACTGACTTCTTCGGGAATGTTGATGCCTCGTTGCAGCAGTCCTTCCATCGCCCCCAAGGCGCACCGGTCGTTATGGGCCAGGACGGCGGTAAAATCGGTGTTGCGCTCCAGCAGACGGTTGATGGCCCGGTAGCCGTCGCGGCGGGTTCCGGCGGCCTCGAGACAAAGCTCGGGATCGAGGGCGATCCCGGCGGCGCGATGGGCGGCGGCAAAGGCCTGACCGCGTTCCCGATCCCGGTGCAGCGACAGCAGGGCAATGCGCCGGTGTCCCCGTTCCAGTAATAGTTGCGTCAGTTGACGGAAGCCGTCGGCCAGGTCGGAACAGCAATAGGAGAACGGTTGTTGCGGTCGGAAGCCGAGGCAGAGAATGGCGTCGGCCCGGCGGCGGAAATAATACCAGGCTTCTTCCCGGTTGCAGATGGTGCTGAACAGCAGAATGCGGCGATGTTCGGGAATCAACTGCAATTGACCGGCCAGCGTGGGCGAATGGGGATCGATCAGGTGGACCGACGGCAGGATGCCGGCGGCGTCGAGTTGCTGCCTGACCGCCAGATAGATTTCGTATTCATAGGCGGGCAGAGTTTCGTAGCTGTCGAGGATGATGACGGGCGCGGCGGCGGTCGGAACGGTCGGATTGACCAATGTTCCCTTGCCGCGTACCGGGGTGACCCGGCCGGTCCGGATCAGTTCCGCCACGGCCGAACGTACCGTTTTGCGTGAAACGCCGTATTGTGCCATCAGTTCGCGTTCGGTCGGCAGCAGCACCGGTTGTTCCCGTTGGATATAGAGTTCGATTTCTTCCCGCAATGTTCGATACAGCGGTTGATTCCCGACCGGCCTCATTCCCTATTCCCGTTTTTAATATTACCAGAGGATACCAAAAGTATCCCCTAGTATAAATGCATACCGGTACGTTGTCAAGGTCTGATTATCGGGAATGGGGTTGGTTGGGAGCGATTTCCCGTCCGGGTCGCCTGGTGGCGGCGTTGCGGACGGGAATCGGCGTGGGGAGAAGGGAAGAGATCAGACCCAGCGGTCATTGACTTCGAGGTTGCCGCTGGTCCAGTACTGCACAACCCTGATCACCGGTTCATCGTCGTATTCCGTCATTTCATAACGGCCGAGCACCACGACCTTGGTCCAGACGCCGTCCTGATATTCCTGCGGCGTGGTGATGGCGGTGGTGATGGCGGCCGCGTATTGCGGGGCTTCGGCCTCCCCGCTCCAACTGATGGTCAGGATCACATTGCCGTTATCGGCAAGCGGGATGGAAAAAACGGGGACATCGATCTGCTGCGCGCCGCAAACCACCCGGCCGCAGTAGTCATTTCCGGGGTCGGCGCCGTTGTCCACCAGCAGGGTTGGGATACTGTCGCGGTAAATGAGTCGCACCCGGAACGGCCCGGCGTATCCGGATTCTCCGGTGGGCTCCGGTTGTTGACTGAGGTGCAGGCGGGTTCCGTAAGGAGTGGTTTCCGCCACAATGCCGGAGCCGGACCGGGGTCGGGCGGCTTCCAGTTGTTGGTAAAGATAGCGGACGGCTTCGGGCCAGCGGTAGAAATGTTTCATTGCCGGTGCTCCTCAGGCCGCGTCGGAGGGCGTTCCGGCGGCGATTTCCGCTTCGATCCGGGCCTGGACTTCCGGGGCGATTTTCTTGATCCGGGCCAGCAGTTTCAACGCGGCCCGGGACACTTCACGCCGGAATTCTCCGGTAGGGGCGAAGGCATTGAGATTGAGCAGCGCGGCGATGGAATCCTTGAGATCGACAATGGAAAATTCCCGGTTATAGGAAACGAACGGAACCGGCACGCTCGGATCCCAGCGGTGCATCAGTTCCCAGGCTTTGGCTTCGGCCTGTTCGAGCATGTCGACGCGGGAGAGCAGGAACTGACTGACGTTGTAATGATCCCAGGCCTTGGCTTCGGCGGTCTGGGCGACATCGGAATCGTGCTGGACTCCCAGTCCCACCACGTCGAACAGTTCCCGCTTCAGATTGGTTATTTCATTGCGGATGGCTTCGGTGCTGGTGCCGCCGGGGGAGATATAGCGGGTGATGCCTTTTTCTTCCGGGCTTTCCCACAGGGCGGCGGAACGCGCCAACACGTGGCTGAACTTCTCCCCTTCCGCCGTGTCCCGGGAGGAAAAGTCGGCGGCGCGGAAACTTTCCGAGACGACCAGCAGGCCGAACATCTGTTTGATGATGTTCATCTGTGCTTCGCTTTCGGCATTGAGAATGGCATCGGAAATACGTACCACGTCTTCGAACCAATGGTTGGCGTGCATGCCGAAACCGTCGGCCTCTTCACAGCGGATCAGCGGTACTTCGCCCAGGCGATGAGTTGCCGTTTCTTCCAGCGTCACCCGGCCGTCGGCTTCCTGTCGGAACAGTTGCCAGTTGTCCCGGGTCCACAACCGGCGGCGCCGCCTCGGTTCCGGGGTGGTGAACGGATCGCTGCGGTCGATCGACCATTCGTCGACGAGCGCCCAGGCCAGTCTGCCGTCGGGAGCATAAGCCCAGTCGGCCACTTCCCAGGGATTGAGGGCGCGGGCATAGGGGCGGATGCCTTCGCGTTGTTTGCGGGACAAATCGAGTTCGCCGCTGAACCGCGGCATGTCGACCAGCAGCCAGGCCATACCGAAGCAGTTGATATAGGTGGCCACCTGGCGCATTACTTCACCGGTGCGCAGCCCGGAACGGGAGAAATCTTCGATCAAGGCGGGATCGGCATGAGTGCGCTGCGGGGTTTCCGCCAGCAGGAACTGGGCAATAATCCGGGCTACTTTCCGGGGGTAATTGAAATAATAGGCGCGCTGTTTGCGTTCCTCGAACTCCAGGCTGACTTCGGAAACGTGTTTGATCAGGGCGTGTTCCAGGTATTCGCGGCCGCCGGAATAGGCGTCGCGACAACGGTTCCATACGGACTGATATTGATGGACCAGCGGATGGCGGCGGGTGAAAACGGCGGAAAAATCGGACATGAATCAATCTCCTTGATAAAATCGCATTGACGGCTTCTGCCGTTTAAACACTTTCGTCAACCGGGCCCGGGGAAAAGAGCCCCGGCGTTATTAATAGAAATTGTTGCCTGCGTGGGGAAAACGACTTTTATTTTGCGGCGTCAGGGTGTATTATTGTTAAAAAGGTACGGATGAATTTCGAAACGTTATTGCGTGCAGTTGTTGATTCGGGCGATTGATATAATCATGGGAATAATGCCATTGCAGGCCAACGCGAAGAGGGATCGATTATGGGTATTGCTGATTTGTTCAAGCCACGCTGGAGACATCATGACGAAAAAATCCGTGCCGAAGCGGTAAAGAAGCTGACCAAAGAAGCAATTCTCCGGGAACTGGCACTGCACGATCCTGCGCCCCGGGTCCGGGCGACGGCGGCGGGCAAGCTGACCGATCTGGACTTGGTGCGGCAGATTGTCCGCAACCGCCGGGAGGACAGCGCCGTGCGCAAGGCGGCGATGTCGCGGCTGGAAGACAAACCTGACGCCATGCTGCAACTGGCGGTGGAAAGTCTCGATCTCGCTACTTTCCGGGCGGTGGCGGAGTTTTTTCCGGGTCAGGATGCCTTGGCCGGCATTGCGGTTGCCGCCCAGGATCGGGAGGTGGCGCTGGAGGCGTCTTCCCGGATTGTCAATCAGAAACTGCTGGAAC
The DNA here is from genome assembly GCA_028691155.1 of Victivallales bacterium. Taxonomy (GTDB): domain Bacteria; phylum Verrucomicrobiota; class Lentisphaeria; order Victivallales; family SZUA-371; genus SZUA-371. The sequence continues at coordinate 13,231 of JAQUZV010000009.1, read as the reverse complement.
AGGTTATTCACCAGTCGCCGGATCCGCAGGTCCGGGCGGATGCCGTGTCCCGGTTGCACGACCAGAAATTTCTGATGGGGCTGGCCCGCAATGAAGCGGATGAACCGGTTCGTCTCAAAGCGGTGGAAAAACTTACCGACATGACGGTTCTGGCGGAGATTGCCGCCGGAGATTCTTCTCCTGCCGTTCGGGCGGCGGCGTATCAGCGTCTGCGCGATCCGGATCAGTTGGCCCGCGGACTGGAAGATCCGGAAGAAATTGTGCGTCTGGCGGCGCTCCGGAAAATTCGCGATCCGCAGGTCATGGCCCGGGTGGCGGTCGACGACAGCTCCAAAACCGTTCGCAAGGATGCGGTCAAACGACTGGTCGGAGATGAATTTTTACTTCAGGTGGTCAAGGAATCGAGCGATCCCGACATCCGTTACATTGCCGTCGGCCGGATGAGTACCAATGAGGAACTTATTATCGGCAATATCATGACCGATCCCGATCCCGAACTGCGGAAAGTCGGTCTGACCCACCTGCGTACTTCCGCCGCCATTATCAACGTCGTCATCGACGATCCCGATATCGAGCTGCGTTTTATGGCACTGAACCGTCTGACCGACCCCGAAGATCTGGCGCTGGTGCTGGAGCGCAGCGACGGATTGTTCATCCGGGCGGCGGTCCGGATCCGGCAGGGCGATTGCGGGCCGTTTTTCGAGCTGCTGTCCCGGCTCGACGCGGAAAACCGGGAGTTGCTCCTGCGGCTGCTCGATTATGACTGTCTGGCGCATGTTATTCATGCTGCTCCCGATCCGAAATCGTTGGAACTGATGATGCATGTTTTTCAGGAGGGATTCTGTGCGCGGCACATCCATATTACCGAGGATGACAATACCTGCTCCTGCATGGTTTGCGGGGCTCATGTCAATGACTTTCTGGAGAATTCCCGGTGTGTACGCTGCGGCATGACCATGACGGCGGATGACATTCGGCCCGGCTGGTATTTCTTTGCCGTCACCGATGCCGGTACCGAATTGGTCGGCATTTGTCTGGAGTGCGGCGCATCCGGCGAGATTGTGGCGGAAGTCGACGGCGAAAGCTTTGCCCTGAAACCGGGCAATATCAAGCGTATTATCTCGTTTCGCGAATACGAGGAACTGCGGGAAAAACTCTGGCAGGCCAACCTGGTGCTTTCCACCTGAGACCATGAAGCCGCCGCCGCGATTTTCTTCGCTCCGACCTGTACTCGACTGGACTCTTGGCGGGGGACGCGGCGGAGCGCGGCGGTATTCGGCTGCCGGCGTTGATCCGATGGGATGATCCGGGATAAATTGTACCGGGCACGGTCTGTCGCGCCGGTGGCGTTGTCTGCCGTTGCGGCGGGGTGGGATTGAGCCGGAAATATGGTCAAATGATGCTCCTTGCTTGTACTAAGCGGCAAAAAATTATAAAGAAGCGGGAAAAATATTTGCAAAAAGGGATTTGGAAAATTATCTTAAGAGTTCGAGTAAGAGTCCGGGTAATTTTTTGGACAAAAAACATTATTTAGGATTGAGTATGTAATCGGGAAAATATTAATTGTGAGGTTTTCTTAATTTATGTCGGAAAACAAATATGCGGACTTGATAATTGACGGGAAGTCTTATCAGCTGCCGGTCATTGAAGGTTCTGAAGGGGAAAAGGCGCTGGATATTTCCGGATTGCGAAAAAATACCGGATATATTACGGTCGATCCCGGCTTCTTCAATACCGGGGCATGTTACAGCGCCATTACTTTCATTGACGGAGAAAAAGGTATTTTGCGCTATCGCGGGATTCCGGTGGAAGAACTGGCGGAACATGCGACTTTTGTGGAAACCGCATATCTGCTGCTGCACAGCAAGTTGCCGAACAAACAGCGGCTGCAGGCGTTTTCCCAACTGCTGAACCTCAACTCCATGCTGCATGAGGATATGCGCCATTTCTTCGACGGTTTTCCGCGCGGTGCCCACCCGATGCATATTTTGTCCACGATGATCAATGCGTTGTCCACGTTTTATCCCAATGTGGATTTGATGTCCTTGAAAGAAGACATCAATCTGTCGGCGGCGCGGTTGATTTCCCAGGTGCGGACCCTGGCGGCTTTTGCCTATAAGAAGAGCATCGGGGAACCGATTGTCTATCCGCGTCACGATTTGTCGTACTGCGCCAATTTTCTGAATATGATGTTCGATTCGCCGGTGCGTCCGTACGAGGTTAATCCCGACGTGGTCAAGGCGTTGAATCTGCTGTTAATCCTGCATGCCGATCATGAGCAGAATTGTTCGACGACGACGGTTCGGGCGGTCGGCAGTGCCCAGGTCAATCTTTATGCGACGATTTCGGCGGGAGTCAGTGCGCTTTCCGGTCCGTTGCATGGCGGCGCCAATCAGGAAGTGATTGAAATGCTGCGTAAGATCATGCGCAGCGACCGCAATGTGAAGAAATTCGTCGAACGGGCCAAGGATAAAAATTCGTCATTCCGGCTGATGGGCTTCGGGCATCGGGTGTACAAGACTTACGACCCGCGGGCGGCCATCATCAAGAAGACTTGTCATGACATTTTGAACAAGCTGAAGGTTGACGATCCGTTGCTGGATCTGGCCATGGAACTGGAAGAAGTGGCGTTGCATGACGAATATTTTATTGCGCGCAACCTCTACCCCAATGTCGATTTCTACAGCGGAATTATTTACCGGGCCATCGGCATCCCGGAAAACATGTTCACCGTGATGTTCGCTTTGGGACGGCTGCCCGGCTGGATTGCCCACTGGCAGGAAATGCTGTCCAAAGAAACCAAAATCTGCCGTCCGCGTCAGGTTTATATCGGGCGGACATTGCGCCATTACGAAAGACCTTCCTGATTTCCGGCGACAATTTCCGGTCGGCGCCGGTTGTTTCCGGCTCCGGCGGATGAAGGTCGCGTCACGTTGGTGGACGGGAGATAAGACCATATCGGCTCCGACGGCTTCGGCCGTCGGAGTTTTCGATTTTTTACGGCATTGATTATTGCACCGTCGAACGGAATCCTGCGGTCGCCGTCCGACCGGTGCCGCGGCCCGCGGCGGAATCGCAACTATTCGATATAGTGTTGGAAGAACTTCTTGTCGCTGGCTTTCATATAGGCCTCTTCCCCAGTAATGCGGCCGGTATTGACGAGTTCCTGAAGATTGCTGTCCATGGAGCACATACCCATACCTTTGTTGCCTTCGATAATGGTCCGGATGGTGGCGACCTGGCCCTCGCGGATGGTATTGGGCAGCCCATCGGTCCAGAGCAGAATTTCATGGCAGGCCACGCGGCCCTTGTCGTCGGCGGTCCGGCAGAGCAACTGGGAGACCACGGCCTGAAGCGATTCGGCCAACATGGTTTTGATCTGCGATTGTTCGTTGGCGGGAAAAGCGTCGATGATACGGTCGATGGTTTTGGGGGCGTTATTGGTATGCAGCGTGGCAAATACCAACATCCCCATGGTGGCGCAGGTCAGGGCCAGACGAATGGTTTCCAGATCGCGCATTTCCCCGATCAGAACAATATCCGGGTCGGAGCGCATGGCGCTGCGCAACCCGTGGGCGAACGTATCGCAGTGAACGCCGACTTCCCGGTGGATAATGGTTGATTTTTTGTTCTGATGGACGAATTCGATGGGATCTTCGATGGTGATGATATGTTTGGCGGAATTGCTGTTGATGAAATCGACCATGGCGGCCAGGGTGGTGGATTTCCCGGAGCCGGTGGGGCCGGTAACGCAGACCAGACCGCTGGGAATGGTGCAGATTTTCTTCAGAACCAGCGGTAGTTTGAGGTCTTCGATGGTCAGAATACGTGACGGAATCTGGCGGAATACCGCCGCCTTGCCGAAGAAGTTATAGAGATAATTGCAACGGAATCGCGCGATGCCGGTGATTTCATGGGCAAAGTCGAGATCATGGCATTCGAGATAGCGTTTCCAGCGTTCTTCGGGGCATACTTCCCGCAGCAGTGTTTCCATCATATCCCGGTCGATCGGCTCGTTGTTGAGCGGTTCCAGTTGGCCGTGAACGCGGATTTTCGGCGGCAGATCGGTAATCAGGTGCAGGTCGGATCCGCCGCGGGACAACATTTCCATCAGATAATTGTCAAGTAGGGGCATGACGCAGAATTTCCTATCTTAAAATTATTTATGTTTGACCAGTTTTCTTGCTTCCTCGGTGGCGACGAGGCGGGTGAACTCATCCCTGATGTCGCGGCCGCGGATGTTGTAGGAAGCCACGTCGCGGGAGATGCGTCCATGCCGGTAAAGATTCAGTACCGATTCGTCCATGGTAATCATCCCGGCATTTTGTCCGGTCTGGAGTACGGCGCGCAACTGGTGGGTACGGCCGTCGGAGATAATATTGCCGACGGCGGTGTTGTTGACCATGATTTCCGCCGCCACGGTCATGCTGCCGTCGACGGTGGGCAACAGGCGCTGGCAGATGATGCCGCGCAGACTGCCCGCGGTCATGGTCCGGATCTGAGGCTGTTGCGACGGCGGGAATACATCCAGCAGTCGGTTCAGCGTATTGGCGGCGTCGCAGGTATGCAGCGTGCCGATGACCAGATGGCCGGTTTCCGACGCGGTAATGGCCATTTCAATGGTTTCCAGGTCGTGCAGTTCGCCGATGACAATGATGTCCGGGTCTTCGCGCAGTGCTCCTTTCAGTGCGGTTTTATAGGAAGAGGTATGGCGGTGTACTTCGCGCTGGGTTACGTTGCAGTTGCGGGAATACTGGACGATTTCGATCGGATCCTCCACGGTAATGATGTGGTCGTGGCGTTTGGTGTTGAGTACATTGACCATCGAAGCCAGGGTGGTGGTTTTCCCGCTGCCGATCGGACCGGTTACCAGCACCAGGCCGTTATGATAATCGAGGAAGCGTTCGATGGTGACGCAGTTGTTCTTGGGAAATCCGAGTTCTTCCAGGGTCATGATTTCTTCCGGCACCATCCGGTAGGAACCGGCGGCGCCGTCCTTGTGGCACATCAGACAGACGCGGAAACGGTTGGTGACATCGATGGCCAACGCATAGTTCAAGCTCTTGTTGTCCCGAAACAGGTCCTTCTGTTCTTCATTCAGCAATACGGTATTGAGCCGTATGGCTTCTTCCGGCGACAAAATATGGGAACTGATGCATTTATTCTCACTGCAGTGACGTACAAAGGGATTGGCCAGCGCGGAAAGGTGAAGATCGCTGGCGCCGCGACGGCGGGATTCGCGTAATACTTCCAGGGCGAATTCTTTCAATCGGGCGTCATCCATCTGACCGATACGGTTGAAATCCGGCATGTCGGTCCAACCGGGAGCCACCTCCTTGGCAATCGGATCCAGAATTACCGCCTTGATTTTATGTTCGGGATTGGGAATGGAGGCCGTCAATCGCGAGGCGGCGGTGTTGCGGTTCGGCGTGCCGGTCGGCGACGATGTCGGAGGACGGCTGACCGGAACCTTCAACTTGGGTCGGGGCGGCTCCGGCACCAGATGCGCGGGGGGCAGTTCTCCGGTTTCCGTTTGTATCTGGGCGTATTCGATGATCCGTTCGAAATCGGCCAGGGCGTTATCCGCCTCTTCCGGCGCCAGGGCGGAGGAGGCGGTATCCAGGGCGCTCTGGGCGACAACTTCCAGATCGGCGTTGGCTCCAACCTTTTCCAGAACCGACTCGCAGGCCTCTTTCGTCATCAATCCCTCGTCGACGAGGGTTGCCAAAAACCACTGTACGTCCAGTTGCATAAGCGCCATACCTCATATTTCGGATTTTATTGAAAATCTGTATCCATGCTGCCGCCGTGTTCGCATTGACCCGTCGGCAATCGACCTGCGGCGGGAAAACTAACCCCGCGTTGCCACGGTATCGACCGTGGCGGAGCAACATTTTTTTCGGGACTACGCCATTCCCGGCGTTCCCGGCCAATTATTCTCTTTCGCGGCAGTATTACGGCCGGTCATGGCGCTTGAAACCATGGTAGAGGGCCATTGCCGCGGCAATGTTCCGGCGCGCTGTCGCCACGTCACAATATAGTGTCTCCACCGAATCTTTTTCAACTCCGTCATCGGATAAATCGCCGGAATATTGCCGCTTGAACCGGGCTTTTCCCGATCACGGGGTATTGGCGGGTCGACTTTGCGCCGAATGGCTGCGGGGACACCGATGGTGATCCGGTTTCATTGACGGCAACGGTAAAAGCGGCGGCAGAAAAGCGGGACCAGGAAAAAAGTGGTGGTGGGAGATGGATTCGAACCATCGAAGTCAGTGACAGCAGATTTACAGTCTGCCCCCTTTGGCCGCTCGGGAATCCCACCGGCGTCAGTACATGGCAATAGAAAAATTTCCGGAACCCCATTGGGGAAAGTGGTGGTGGGAGATGGATTCGAACCATCGAAGTCAGTGACAGCAGATTTACAGTCTGCCCCCTTTGGCCGCTCGGGAATCCCACCGTTAAAATGGAGCGAGTAAGGGGAGTCGAACCCCTATAACCAGCTTGGAAGGCTGGAGCACAACCGTTATGCCATACTCGCTTGTCCGGTATTTCCGCCCGGATGAAAACATCCAACCGGAGTGAAGAAAAATAGTGGGAAATATCCTTTTTTCAAGCACTGTAGTGTTTTTTTTGTGATTTTTTTCCGGGGGCGACTGCTTGTAACGGGGGCGGATTGCGATTGTCCGTACGATGCTTTGGGGGGTGGCAATGTCATTATTCGACGACAGCAGGCAAAACCGGAAAAAAATGGCTTTTTTTGTCGGGAATGAATTGCTTTTTCGCCAGAGCATGTTATTATAATTGCTCCTTGACGATAAAGGAATGTTCCGGCATAGCTCAGCGGTAGAGTAGGTGGCTGTTAACCACTTGGTCCTTGGTTCGAATCCAAGTGCCGGAGCCATTTTTTTCGATTATTTCCGATATTTTATGATATGTTCCGGCATAGCTCAGCGGTAGAGTAGGTGGCTGTTAACCACTTGGTCCTTGGTTCGAATCCAAGTGCCGGAGCCATTCCTTGCTTTTTTCCTTTCGATGCATTCGGTTGGATGATTGTCCCTCCCCCCAAAAATTCACGTGATAATGATTTTGCTGTTGGGGGCTGTTGCCTTGTCTGGAGCGGTCAGCCTTTCATCAGCTTGTAGGCCAGGACGATTTTTCTGGCGTTGAAGCAGTGAATGACATAGTGCAGCCAGGAACCGTATTTGCGGGCGATAGCCAACTCTTCATCGAACTGACGGACGAAGTGGTTTTCGCTGATCGAACCGCTGTGGCGCCGGAAACGGGCCAGATAGCGGTGCAGGGCGACGGCCGGAGCCATTTGGCTCATCTTCATCCAGAGTTCATAATCCCAGGCCGCTTTGAACTGCGGGTCGAGATCGCTGGTCCGGCGCCAGAACGCCAGTCGCCAGAAGGTGGCCGGCTGGTTGATATAGTTTTCGCACAACAGCACATTCCGGCTGTAGCAAAAGCCGATCAGGTTTTTGTACCAGGTGATGGGACGCCGGATTTCCCGGTTGTTTTCATCGACGATGCGGCAACGGCCGTATAGCCATTGAGCTTGGGGGCGGCGGCGAAAGGCGTCGGCGACGGCCTGAAGCGTGCCGGGTTCGAACTGATCGTCGGCATTGAGCCAACAAGCCAGATCGCCGGTGGCCATGGCCATGCCGTTGTTGATGGCCACCTGCGGCGAACCATCCTGGCGCGATACGATGGTGCAACGATCACGGTACTCGGCGAGAATGGCCAGTGTCCCATCGGTGGATTCGCCGTCGCAGATAATGTATTCCAACTCGAAGTCACCCTGTTGCGACAGCACGCTGGCAATGGTGTCCCGGATAAAACGTTCCCCGTTGTAAACCGGGGTAATCACCGAAATTTTCATGAATGATCTTGGGGTTCGTGGTTGTCGGGGGCATGGTGTTCACGCTCCCGCAGCTGTGCTTCCAATTTTTCCACCCGATGATTGAGCAGCGCAATTTCCTGGTTCAGATTCTTGATGTGTTCGACCCGTTTGGACAGTACGATCGAAAATTGGATCAGAATACAGAAAATCCCGATCATCAGCAGAAGAAACAGCGTGGCCGGAGCATATTGAATGCCCAGGATATCGGAAAGAATTCTCAGACTTTCATGCCAGGTCGATAAAATGACGAAAGCGATTCCGGTGAACAGCCACAACAGCGAATAGGCTTCTTTCAGCCGTTGCCGCCGGACACATTCCAGAATCAAACCGAGAAACAACACGCTGCCGAACAGCGTTATCAGTTCAATGCGGGATAATCCGATGGTAAACATGATCCCTATCGCCTCCTCACTGCCGGCCGCAGCGCCACCATGAACACGGCAAACAGTACTTTCAACATGAAATATATCGACTGGTAGGCATTGATCGAGGAGGTTCCGCCCGCCCTGGCCGCCATCGGTGTGGATATCTCGCACAACCGGAAATGATTGCGCCCCAGCAACACCACCTCTTCCGGTTCGGGATAATCGAATGCCGGATATTTGTCCGCCAGAAATTTCAATGCCTCGTAATTGTAAGCCCGAAATCCGGAGGTGTTGTCGGTGATCCATTGTCCGATCAGCAGCGAATTGATCAGCCGGAAAATCTTGATGCCGATGCGACGGAGGGCGGTGGACTGGAACCCGTGCGAGCAATCCAGAAAACGCGAACCGATGGTAACATCGGCTTTCTTCTGGACAATCGGCTCCAGCAGCCGGATGATTTCTTCCGCTTTGTGCTGGCCGTCGCCGTCGAATTTCAGCGCATATTTGAAGCCGTTGCGATACGCGTATTTCAGTCCGGTCTGGACGGCGCCGCCGATCCCCAGGTTGGAAGGCAGATTGATGACTTCGGCTTTGCCCGAGGCCATGGCAACGGCAATGGTATTGTCGCGTGAACAGTCGTTAATCACCACAAATGTGGCGCCGTGCAGATAACGATCCAGGTCATCCAGTACTTTGGAAATACTTTCCTGTTCGTTATAACACGGTATGATGACGCAAATTTTTGAAACGTCGATATCCAGATTCACAATTTTTGTCCGATGCATCAATGTTTTTAATGCAAAACATATAAGATAAACATCTTTCCGAATTTTACAAATGCCGAAACCACGGAATTACTTCCGGATCGGAGCCGGCGGGACGATGATGGCAAGCGGGGCATCGACCCCCGAGACGATTCGCCGCATTCCGGCTTCCGATGCCGGAACGGTGCGCACCATCAGACGATGCTGCCGACCGTCGGCGGTTATGCCGGTCAGATATTCCAGTTGGCCGATCCGGGTGATGGCGTTTTCCGGCACCAGATATGCCGGTTCGGTTCCGAGCGGCAGCTCGATCACGCCGAACATGCCCGGCATCAACCCTTTGGTATCGCCGAGGATACACATTTTGACCAGAAAAGTCCGGCTGCCGGTTTCCACCGCCGGGACAATTTCCCGTATTTCTCCCTCGAAATTACGTCCCAGCGCGGCCACCGTGAATTGAACCCGATCCCCGACCCGGACCGCTTTCACCAGTCCCTCGCGCACCGGCACGTACAGCATCAGCCGGGTGGGGTCGAACAGCTTCAGCATCACATTGGACTGCCCGGCCAGATCGCCGGGGTCGACGAAGCGTTCAGCCACCACCGCGTCCATCGGGCTGGTGATGGTGGCGTAGGTCAGGGCGGTTTCCGCTTCCTTCAGGCTTTGTTCGGTGGCATTGACCCGCGCCGTCGAGGCCCGCCAGTCCTCTTCCGCATTCTCGAAATCTTTGCGCGGAATGATATTTTTGGCCAACAGTCCCTTCTGGCGGACGTAGTTTTTTTCCGCCCGATCCTGCGCCGCTTTGGCCTCGGCCAGGTTTTGTGCGGCCCGGTCGCGCGCCGCCGTCAGGTCGGCGTCGTCCAGCCGGACCAGCACTTCGCCGCGCTTGATGGTGTCGCCGCTGCGTCGGGTGACTTCGCGGACCCGGGATACGATGCGGGGCGACAGTTCGATTTCTTCCCGGCTGCGGACGGTTCCCACCGCCCGGTAGATTACCGGTACGGCGCTGGGGGTCAGGTGGATCTCGGTTCCTTTGACCGGGGGTACGGTTGCCGGTACGGCGCCTGGTTCGATGCGGTTGCGGGCGAAGGTGCCGCCCTGCCACAGGATCAGCAGCAGAATGGCGGCGATCACGCCGAGCGTCAGGAAAAAACGTAGAAATTTATGCATGTCAATTCAAATCTCCATGTTGTCCCGAGGTCAGCCAGTAGACGGCGGGAATTACCAGCAAAGTGAAGAAGGTACTGGCCATGAGGCCGAAAATCAGCGCCCAGGCCAAACCGGAAAAAATCGGATCGAGGGTGATCGGCCACGCTCCCATCAACGTGGTGATGGCGGTCAGCATGATCGGTCGGAACCGCACGGCGCCGCTTTCCAGAATCGCCTCCCTAAGGTTGCTGCCGCGTGCCACCGCTTCCTGAATGAATTCAATCAGCACAATGCTGTTGCGGATGACAATGCCGCCGAGGGCGATCATTCCGATCATGCCGGTGGCGGTGAAGAATACCGGGTCGGAATAGCCGCCGACCTGGCGGCCCATAATCAGATTCAGCAGATAGAAACCCGGAGCGATGCCGATCAGCGTCAGCGGAATGGCGGTCATGATGATTACCGGTACCAGAATGCGGCCGGTCTGGACGACCAGCAACAGCATGATGCCGATCAGCGCCAGTCCGAACGCAATGCCGAGGTCGCGGAAGACCTGCAACGTAATCTGCCATTCACCTTCTCCGGCCCATTCCACCCGGATCCCCGGCGGCAACGGATGGTGGCGCAAGGTTTGAAACTGCGTTTTCAGCACCATTTCCGCCGGCGTTTTGCCGACGCTCTCCGCCGTGACAAACACCATCCGTTCGAGATTCTTGTGATAGATCGGCTGTTCCGCCGTCGTGGTGACGAAGTGGCCCAGTTCCGCCAGTTGAACCATGCTGCCGTCGGCGCTTTTCAGCCACAACTGACCGAGTCGTGCGGTGGCGTTGCGGTCCCGGTACGGCAACTGGACATAGAGATAAAGCGGTTCGCGTTCTCCCGGCACCTTGGCTCCGGATACCCGGGCTCCGGCCAGCGCGGTCTGGAGTGTGGCGGTGATGTCGGCGGCGGTAAGGCCGTGCAGCGACGCCTTGTCACGGTCGATGACGAAAAGCTGTTCCGGATGACTCTTCTCCGCCATGGTGTCGATTTCGGCCAGGTGGTGCGGATCGGTACGGCGGAGGCGTTGGCGGAGTTCATCCGCCCCGGCGATCAGATAATCATAGGAATCCTCGGGACGGCCGTAGACTTCGGCGGTAATGGTTGCCAGCACCGGCGGCCCCGGCGGCAATTCCACCAGATTCAATACCGCATGATAAGGGGCGATGACGGCGGTAAGTTGGTCGCGCAGCCGCAGGGCGATGGAGTGACTTTGCTGGCGGCGTTGGGCTTTGTCCGCGAGATTGATGCGGATATCCGCCTGGTTGGCGGCGGTACGCATGCCGTAATGCCGTACCATGCCGTTGAAGTCGATGGGGGCGTTGATGCCCACATAGGACTCGAAATTGGCCACCTCATTGACGGAGTGCAGGACCTTTTCCAAATCGGCTACGGCCCGGCTGGTGGTTTCCAACGGCGGCCCTTCGGGCATTTTCAGGATCAACTGCAATTCATTGCGGTTGTCGAACGGCAGCATTTTCAGCGGTACTTTGAACAGCATCAGCGCCAGCGAGGCGAACAACATCAATACCACAAAACCGAGCAGCATCCAGGCATTGCGCCGCCGCAGAAACGGACTGATTAGGAAGGCGTAGGTCCGCCGGACCCAGACCGGAGTGACGTCCATGGCGGCGTTGCCGCCTCCCGCCGCTTCCCCGGCCCGCTTTTTCAACAGATTGAGCGACAACCACGGGACGAACGTCAGCGCGCACAAGGTGGAGAACGACACCGTCAACGGCACGTTGATGGCCATCGGCCCCATATACGGCCCCATCATGCCGGTAATGAAGAACATCGGCGTAAAGGAAACGATAATGGCCAGGGTTGACATAATGACCGGCGGCAGCACTTCGCGTACGGCCTCCAGTGTGGCTTGCACCGGCGGCAGCAGACCCATTCGGATATGGCGCTGGATGTTGTCCACATTGGTGATGGGGTCGTCCACCACCAGCCCCAGGCTGAGGATCAGCGCGAACAGCGTGACCCGGTTGATGGTGAATCCGAAGATGTAATTGACGAACAGCGCCAGCGCAAAACTCACCGGCACCGCCAGTCCGACCACGATGCTTTCGCGTCGGCCCATGGTCAGCGCGATCAGCAGTACCACGGTGATGATCGCGAAGATCATGCTGGAAATCAACCCATTGACTTTGTCGTCGGCGGTTTGGCCGTAATCGCGGGTCACCACCATTTTTACATCGGCCGGAAAGATTTCCCGCTGCAATGCGCGGGCGCGGGCGATAACGTTTTTGGCCACGTCGACGGCGTTGGTGCCTTTTTTCTTGCTGAAGGCCAGAGTTACCGCCGGATACGGTCCCTGATCCTTTATTCCGGAAGCCGGGCCGAAGCCGATATTGACGTAATCGGTCGGTTCCGCCGGGCCGTCGCGGACGGTGGCCACGTCTTCCACCCGCACGACGCGGTTGTCGCTGCCGGCCGCAATTACGGTTTGTCGCACCTGGGTGACGTTTTCCAGTCCCGGGGCGGTCCGCAGACTCAGTTCCCGACCGCGATTGACGATGCTGCCCACGGTGTCGGTTCGGTTGTTGCGTTGGAGTGCCGCCATCAGTTCGGGCATGGTGATTTTCCGGGCGGCCAGGCTTTCCAGATTGGGTTCGATCATAATCCGGCGTTGATAGCCGCCGAAAATTTTGGTTCGGGAAAGATCCCGCAACGAATCCAGTCGCGCCTTGAGTTCTTCCGCCAGCCGGCGCAATTCGAAGGGCGTACGTTGCGGCGAGTAGACGGTCAGGGTAACGATCGGAACGTCGTCGATCTGCACCGAACTGACCAGCCAGTCGGTGACGCCTTCCGGCACGATATTGAGGTTTTCATTGATTTTGTCGCGAATTTTGACCATGGCCCGGTCACGGTCCTGCCCCACGTAGAAACGCACGGTAACCATGGCGCCGCCGCGCCGGCTGACCGAGTAGACATGCTCCACCCCGTCGATCTGCCAGAGCAGCCGTTCCAGCGGGCGGGTGACGAGTTGTTCGGTTTCCTCCGGCGAG
>JAQUZV010000256.1 GCA_028691155.1 Victivallales bacterium | reverse complement strand
GTTGAACGGGATAATATCCCGCTTGCGTTCCGGGGAATCATGATTGATGGTTTCCACCTTCAGCATGGCGAAAAAGCGTTCTTTTTCCCGCGGCGTCCGAATCTGACCGCCGACGAAGTCCCCCGTTTTCAGAGCGAAACGGCGGATTTGCGACGGACTCAGATAGATATCTTCCGAACAGGGCAGATAACTGTAGTTCGCTGACCGCAGGAAACCGAAACCGTCCGGCAACACTTCCAGATAGCCGCTGCCGTACATCAGACCGCTTTTTTCCGCATTGGCTTTCAGAATTTCAAAAATCAGCTTGGATTTTTCCAGCGCGCCGATGCCCTCGACGCCCAGTTCCAACGCCATTTTGCTGAGCTCCTGCATCGACTTGGCCTGAAGTTCGGAAACATCCAGACTCGGCGCCACTTTGTCGCGATACTGTTCTTCCCGATGGCCGTGATTGCCGCCGTTGCCGCCGTTGCCGCCGTTGCCGCCATCTTCATTATTGTGGCGGCGATAGTTGTTGCGGGGACGCCGCTCATTGCGTTCATTCGGCTCCGTCTCCGCCGGCAGACCTTCGACCGCATCCGCGGCCTTATTGCGGGTGTCGTCGGCAAACGACCGGGCTTCCGGCGACGCCAATGCCGTCGCGGCATCGGCGGCATTGTTGCTTCCCGGCTGGACGACATCGTAATCCACCGCGTTATCCTGGTCGAATCCGCTTTCGGTCATCGCCATATCCCGATTCAATTCATCACTTTGATTATCCATTTCCTTGCGCGTAACCCTGGTGCTGCTGCGACGCGAAACCGAACCGCGCGGACGACCGCGGCGAGGACGGGTTTCGGTGTTTCCGGTTGAATTGTCATTATAATTATCGGCGGCATTGTCAGCCGCCGGCAAATCCGGGGATTTGATTCGGCGCGGCCGACCGACACGTGAAGTTTTGGCGGGGAAATTCTCTTGGCTCTGCAGCTCATCCCCCTGATCATTCTTCTTTCTCGGCATAACTTTTCCTCAGTTTAATATCAATATCTTGACATTGTTGTAATAAAATTTTTTTTGAAAATACATTAATAATACCCCAATCGGCCTGCTCGAGTTTTTGTTCGGCACTGAGCTGATTCTTCCGGCGCCGGGCAATTTCCCGGTCGTCCCAGCCGCGCTCGCGCAGGCGGCGATATTGTGTTGCCGCGTCGGTCCACACACAGATTACGGCGGTAAAATCACGCGCCCAGCCGGCTTCGTACAGCAACGGCACATCGCATAAAACCGGCCTGCCGCCGCAATCCCGGACGGTCCGGCGCAAATACGCCAGCACCAACGGGTGAAACACCGAATTAAGCCAGGTCAGTTCGGCCCGATCGGCAAAGACGATATCGGCTACGGCTTTACGGTTCACCCCACCGGCGGCATCGATAATTTCTCTCCCCCAGCGTTCGGTCAAAGCCGAAATAATACGCGGATCATGGGATTCATATAGCGAGCGACAGATGCCATCGGAGTTGAATACTCTCCAGCCCAAGCCGGCAAAAATTTCGAGCACGGTACTTTTACCACACCCGATACCACCGGTCAATCCTGCAATCATGCGGTTATACCTGTATCAGCTCCTCGAAATACAACTATTATCCTTGCATCGACCTTTTCGAAATTGGAATTGATCCATCCAGATTGAAACATTAAGGATTGTTCAGTAATGAAGCCGTCAATTAAATCGAAAATATCAAACTCTTAACGCAAGGTGCTTTAAACTGAAGATAATATATGAGGTTTTTGATCTTATTGCAAGCATGGATGTAATTTTTTTGTAAAAATAGTCTGTAATTTTCTCTTCCGATGGCCCCGGAACCGGATCCGGCATCATATTTTCCCGTCATGACGGCGGCCGTAAACCCGACTCAGTCGCAGTGAAAGGCATCGGTTACGACCCGACGAAAGGCCGGTTGCGTCAATAAGGTCAGAATTCCGGCGGCCATTACCGTCCCCATCCGCATCGCCTGGTCAAAAGCGAAATCGCTTCCGGCGGCTTTCCTGAACCCTTCCGAGTGCAGCGGAGAACCGTCGTCGTTAATTTTGAAAAACCAATTCACGGTCGGAATATGTTGCGAAATATTGCCGACATCGGAGGAAATCATGCCGTAACGGTTGGTTTCGGCCGGCAGCAATCCGAACTGCGGCGCCCGGGACCGGAAAAAATCGTTCAGCGGCTTATTGACCCGCATCGGCAGATACGGCGTCTCCTGTGAAATTACCTCCTCCCGGGTGTCGGTCATCAGCGCCGCCCCCCGGACCATCCGTCCGAAACGTTGCTCCATTTTTTCCTGGGTGTCCCGGTCGGTCGCACGAAGGTAAAAGTAAGCCGAGGTGAAATCGGGAATAATATTGGCCACATTGCCGCCGGCGGTAATGATTCCGTGCACCCGGGCCTTTTCCGGCAACTGCTGCCGCCAGCAGTTGATACCGTTGAACAGGAGAACCATGGCATCCAGCGCATTGCACCCTTCCTGCGGCGCGGTCGCGGCATGAGCAGCCCGGCCATGAAAATTAACGGTGAAACGCGAAACCGCCAAGGTCCCCTGGTCGGACAAAGTATCCGGGAAAGGATGCGAGGCGAAGACAAAATCCACGTCGTCGAACACATGTTCCCGCAACATCACCACTTTGCCGCCCTTACCCTCCTCCGCCGGAGTTCCCATCACCCGAACCGTACCGGGCACTTCCGGGTGCGCGGCCAGATACTCTTTTACGGCAATCCCCGTCGCCAGCGCCGCGGCAAGAATCAGGTTGTGCCCGCAGGCGTGACCCAGCTCCGGCAGGGCGTCATATTCCGACAACACGGCCACCACCGGCCCCCCCTGCCCGTATTCCGCCTGAAATGCCGTCGGCAGGCCGCCGCAACCGGCGGCAACCGTAAATCCCAGTTGCCGCAACAACTCAACCTGCCGGGCGGCGGCGGCATGTTCGGCCAATCCCAACTCGGGATGATGGTAGACAAAATCGGCCACCGCCCGGATGGCCGGAGCCGCCCGATGGATGATACTCTGCAGCAATTCGTCTGAACT
The DNA here is from genome assembly GCA_028691155.1 of Victivallales bacterium. Taxonomy (GTDB): domain Bacteria; phylum Verrucomicrobiota; class Lentisphaeria; order Victivallales; family SZUA-371; genus SZUA-371. The sequence goes on along the minus strand of JAQUZV010000256.1, from coordinate 656 downwards.
GGCCATGATTAAAATCCGAATGTCGGTTGGACAATCCCCCAATCGTCATCGTTCCTCTTTCCTTCTTCCGGAGAAGAAGCATCCGTTCCCGCATCGCCCGGCCCGTCCGCCGTTGCGGCATGTTTTTTCTCGTCTGCGGCGGATGACGCCGTCGGCACCGCAACACGCGGCGACGCGTCATGCTCCGCCGGCTCCGCCGTATCAACCTTCGAACATTCTTTGTCCGCGGTTTCCGGGGCCGGAACGGCATCCGGTTTCGCCGCCGTCCGAACATGGCCCGGTTGCGACTTATTGCTCTTTTTGCACCGCGGCTGCGGTGGGGCCGCGGCCTCCTCATCCGCCGGAACAACCGGTTCGTGGGACGCCACATGCTCAGTCCCGGACACCGACGCGACAGAAGGTTCGGTGGCGGTAACCGTAATTTCATCGCCCACCACCGGGTTACCATCCTCCGCCATTTCCGTTATTTCCGTCACTTCAACCACCTCTGCCGCCGCGGATGCTCTGGCAGAGGCGGCGGCAGGAGTCGAAACCTCGGGTTCCGTCGCCACCACAGCAACCGGAGAAGCCGCTTCCGGGACCTCGTCGGGAACCGCTTCCGTCGCCGTTGGCGCCGACGCCGTCAGTTCTTCCGCCGTCAAGTAGCGGGCATGAGT
>JAQUZV010000255.1 GCA_028691155.1 Victivallales bacterium | reverse complement strand
CCGGTGCCGGACGACACCGCCGTCAGCATTTTCCGGGCATAATCACGTGCCGCCGTATAATCTCCCGCCGCAAAGGCCGCCTGCGTCAAATAGGGCAACACCAAATCCACGTCCGGATTCAGTTCATAGGCCCGACGCCATGCCGTCAATGCCGGAACATATTTATGATCCAGAGTATATTGTCCGCCCAATTTATAATACCAATGGTAATTTTTCGGCTCCAGTTCGGCGCCGCGCTGCAGGTATTTCTCCGCCGCCGCCATGTCGATCAGGGATAAATTGCCGGCCGCGTTCCAGAAGATCGCCGCATTGTCCGGTTGCCGGGCCGCATATTCCGCCCACTTCCGTTTTACCGCTGTTTTAACCTCGGCATCGGCCAGAAAACTCAGACCGCCGTATGGCGTTGCCAAAACACCCGCCTCGGGATGATGGTCAATCAACCACAGAATGATCTTTTCCCGTTTCCGGGCCGTTTCCGGATCCCGGTGCGCACGGCCCAAATAGTATCCCAGCAATTTCGTCGCCGCCGTGATCCCCTCGGCTCCGGGAGGCAGCTGTTTTTCCCAAGCCGTCAGTTGTTCCGGCGTCAGTTTCCGGCCTTCATGTGCCAACATCGTGGTAGTGCTGTCGAAAGATATGCCCCGTGATGAATTCGGTGGCGCTTTTACCGCCGCGGGAGCCGCCGTCAGTTGCCATCCGGTCACCATAACCGTCCCGATGATTCCCCCCATAACCACCATTGCCGCCCGACTTCTGTTCCGTTTCATTGTTCTCGTTCCCCCTTGTTAAAATATGGCAAATATGATGTCTCGAATTGCTGTGACTTCCCACTATTTCCGCCGCAAATACAATCATACCCCGCCCGATCATGGCAACGACAGTCGCTTCGCACGCCATTGCGGCGCGGTATAAAAACCGGGCGGCATCAGTCGCGGCAACGCGGCTTTTGACCTAACCGGCTATTGCCATTTTAATGCCGTTTATCTTTATTATGAAGGATTATTACCATCATTGCAAGAAATCAAAGCCATATTTTCTTAATTATTCCGGAGAAAATTACCGGAGGTGCCGCCGTGGACCACGCCTCGAAACGACTTCCGGCGGCAATGGCAATCCGGTTCCCGGTGACCGGGAACGATGTCAGGCGCCGGCCTCCGCCAGGCGGACGGCAATATGATCGAGGATGACGTCGGTATCCTGCGGCATGGCAATAACTTCCGCTTCCGGATGCTGGTGGCGGAACCAGGTCAGCTGCCGTCGCGCCAGTTGCCAGGTGGAAACCGCAATCCGCTCGGCCATAGCGTCGTAAGTATATTTACCGGCGAGGTAGTCGGCAATATAGCGGTAACCGAGCACCTGACGGGCAGTGGGACTTTCCAGTACCCCGGCGGCAATCATTTCCCGGGCCTCGTCGATCCACCCGTCGCACAACATCTCCCGGGTGCGCCGCGCAATCCGGTCCCGCAATACGGCACGATCCCATTCCAGCCGGAATGCCGCCGCGGGAAACTGCAGTTGCGGCTGCGCCAGCGTCTGCAATGCGGTAATCGACTTTCCGGTCAGTTGGAACACTTCACAGGCCCGAATCAGTTTACGACGGTGATGGGACCAGCGTTCCAGATCCTCCGGGTCGTGTTCGCGCATATAGGCCAGCAGCAGTTTTTCCCCCGCCGTGTGATCGTAACGCCGATCGAGCTCGGCGCGCAACACCGGATCGGCCGGCAACGGATCCAGTCCGTAAAGCAGCGCCCGCAGATAAAATCCGGTTCCTCCGGCGACAATCGGCAGGCGTCCCCGGCTCCGGATTGCGGCCATTGCCCTCAACGCCAGACGAACAAAGGTAAACACCTCCAGCGATTCACCGATATCGCGGATATCGATCAGGTGATGGGGAATCTCGCGCCGTTCGGCGGCCGTCGGCTTGGCGGTACCGATATCCAGACGGCGGTAGACCTGCATGGAGTCGGCGGAAATTATTTCCCCGTTGAAACGACGGGCCGCCGCCAGGGCCAAAGCGGTTTTACCGCTCGCCGTCGGCCCCATAATCACCAATGCCGGAGCGGCGTTCGACGAAGTCACGAGGCGTCCGGCGGCGAAACGACGGTTTCTTTCCCCGGCCGGAACAGGACGGAAAGCAGATAAATGGTCACGCCGACCGTAATGGCGCTGTCCGCCACATTGAATGCCGGCCAATGATAACCGAAGAACTGGAAGTCGAGGAAATCCACCACTTCCTTGCGCCAGAGCCGGTCGATGGAATTGCCGACAATGCCGCTCATAATCAGGAACAGCGCCAGATAACGTTCATGCCATCCCTCGGTAAGCGCCCGCATGCGCCAGACGATAATCCCCATCACCACCAGCGACACCAACAGCAACGCCCAGCCGTAACCATGAAACATCCCCCAGGCGGCGCCTTTGTTGGTAATATAGGTCAAATTGAAAAAACCGGGAATGACGATCCGCTGTTCATGCAGCCGAAACATCCCGACCACCAGTTGCTTGGTAATCTGGTCCAACAGCACCAGCACCGTCGCCACGGCCACGGCAAAGTTAACCATCCGGCGCTCGTCGCGGCCGCCGGCGGTCGATTTTCCCATAAGATTAATCAACGTAGGGATTGACTCCGTTATTCTTTTCCCGAATACCTTTGCATTTGACACAATAGATGGCATAAGGCTTCATTTCCAGCCGGGCCTCGGGAATTTCCGCCCCGCAATCCTGGCAAATGCCGTATTCGTCATTTTCCAGGCGACGGATGGCGTCTTCAATCATTCTCACCACGTTGCCTTCCTCGGTCATCAACTGCAATTCCATTTCGCGCAAATTGCTGTCGCCGTTATCGGCCATGTGGGTGCCCATGCCGCGATTCTCCTGGTCGGCATCGTTTTTGTTCAGTGCCTCGTCGGTATGAAATTGGAGTTGACCCAGAACCATCGCCCGCGCATGCATCAACAGATCATAATACTTTTTCTTTTTGCCGGTAAAAACGTTTTTTTCCACTACTCCAGCCATATCATGGTCCTCGATTAAAATGATTAGGATACTGAATCCTCTGTTTTGGAGCCTATAATTATACTTCCGGTTCTTGAATTTTCAAGTTACGATCTATATTTAATAAACAGTTGCCACATCATTTGTAAGATGATTGAACAGAAATTAAAAAATAAAGATTTTTCAATGTTGACCAAAAACATCGACTTTCACATCCACAGCAACGTTTCCGACGGGTCATTTTCACCGACGGAAATCGTTCGCGCCGCGCTGGCGCGGGACCTGGGCGCGGTTGCGCTTACCGACCACGATTCCGTCAGCGGAATCGACGAATTCCTGGCCGCCGCCGCCGGCACCGGCCTCACCGCCGTGCCCGGAGTGGAAATTTCCAGTCTTCTTTCCGGACGGGAAATCCATATTCTCGGTTTTTTTCTCGATCCCCATCACCCGGAACTGCTGGAGTTTCTGGCCCGGATCCGTACCGGACGCAACGAACGCAATGCCGAAATAATACGTCGGCTTCATTCGCTCGGGTATGAGCTGACGCTGGAAGAAGTAACGGCCGCCGCCGGAGGCGAAAGCGTCGGCCGGCTCCACATGGCCACCCTGCTGATTCAGAAAGGATATTTTCAGGATGTCAAACAGGCGTTCGAGCGTTGTCTGAAACGCGGCGCTCCGGCTTTTTGTCCCCGAAAGCTGCCGCATCCCGAAGCGGCC
>JAQUZV010000008.1 GCA_028691155.1 Victivallales bacterium | reverse complement strand
CTTTTATCTCGGCGGCAAATTCAAACGGATTACTTCGCTTAACGAATTGCCGAAAGACGATGAAGTGGTTTTTCTGCTCAGCAGCGAACCGCCGTTGGCGCCGTCCCGCTCCTGGACCAATATCGTCGACGACAGCCGACGCTTCAGCAGGGAAAAACTCTATTTATGGCGCGGCGTGAAAAACAACCCGAAACCGGAGGCCGCCGATGACCGCCGACGCTAAAGATTTCATCTGCACCGCCACCCGTACCGAACTCGAAGAACGACTCCGGCAATGGCACCAACCCGCATTCCGGGCCACCCAGATTCTGGACTGGGTTTATCACAAACGCATTTTCGTGCCGGCCGCGATGAAGAATCTGCCCGCGTCACTGCGGGAAACATTGCAGGAAAACTTCCTCTGCCAGGCGCTCCGGGTGCGGGAAACGCAGGAGGCCGACGACGGCACCGCCAAACTGTTGCTCGAACTGCCGGACCATGAAACCATCGAAGCGGTCATCATTCCCTCCCCCGGCCGTTACACTTTCTGCCTCAGTACCCAGGTCGGGTGTCCGGTGCGCTGCTATTTCTGCGCCAGCGGCGCCGACGGTCTGGTCCGCAATCTGCTGGCCGGAGAAATCGTGGAACAGTTCAACTGCTGCTGTACCAAACTGGGAAAACTGCCGGACAATATTGTCTTCATGGGCATCGGCGAGGGTTTGATGAATTTCGACAACCTGACCACGGCGCTGGACCTGCTCTGTTCTCCGGATGGTTTTGGCCTAGCGGCCCGCCGTATTACCGTATCCACCAGCGGCTGGGTTCCCGGCATCCGGAAACTGGCCGATCTGGAACGGCAATGGAACCTGGCCGTGTCGCTGCATGCGCCCGACGACGCCACCCGGGCCAAACTGATTCCCGAGCCGATGCGGCTGCCGATGGCGGACATTCTGGCCGCCTGCGATTACTACCGGCAGAAATCCGGGCGGATGGTAACCTTTGAATATACGCTGATCCGCGGCATCAACGATTCCCGCGACCAGGCGGCAAAACTGGCAACCATCGCGCTGGCCCATCACGCCAAAGTCAATCTGATACCCTATAATCAAACCTCGCCGCAATTCGAACGCCCCACCGACCGCAGCGTCCGGGCTTTCGAAGCCGTTTTGCTCGAACGCAAAGTCCAGGTTACGGTGCGGGTGGAAAAAGGCAGCAAAGTCGCCGCCGCCTGCGGCCAGCTTCGCCGCCATGCGGCAACACGGTCTGATTCATAGGCCCGGCCGACAAAACGTACCCTCGGGATCGAGGATACAAGGACAAAGGTAGTAATTATGATGCCGTGGTATCGCCGGTTACCGTCCGTCGGATTGCCGCCGCCAATTGGTTGCCGATTACGTCATGCGCATATTTTTCCCGCACCAGTTCCGCGCCGGCAACGCCGAGCCCGCGCCGCAGCCGGGCATCGGTCATCAACCGTTCCAGCTGCCGCGTAAAGGCCTCCGGAGTGGCGGCGCTCAGACAAAAACGATCTCCGGCCGACACGTCAACGTTCATTCCCACCGGCGAACAGACGGCCGGCACGCCGCAGGCCAGGTATTGCAGCAACTTATAGGCCGCCTTGCCCTCCGAATAGGGATCCGGCGACAGCGGCATGATTCCGATGTCGAAGCGACTGATCTCTTCGTATTGCGTTTCCAGCGTCCAAGGCACAAATTCAACTTCGACCCCATCGAGAGACACGGAGGCATCGGCGACAATTCGCAGCACCAGCGGAAAACGCCGCGACAATTCGCGCAACCCGTCTGCAATCAGCGCCAAAAAACGCAACGTGGTTCTGGCACCGATCCAGCCGATCACAATCTTGTCCCCAAATTCATAAGTGTTCCGACAACAAATCCGGTCCATGCGAATGGACGAGGCCATCACAGCGCATTCCCGTCCGGGAGCCATCTCCCGAACCCTGGCCGCCAATACCGCATTGGCGGCGATTACCAGATCGACCCCGTTTACGGTACGGCGAAAACGCCGTGCCCGCGTCTTGCTGACATAAGCGTGCGGATCGGGAGACGGCGAAGCGCTGCGATAATAAATCGCGTCATCGAAATCGAAAATCAACCGACCGGCATGACGCCGCAGCAGAGCAAACCACAACCGGTTCAGCAATCCCTTCTGAAGCACCACCGCATCATAATCGCCCGTCCGGGACAACGCCCGCAGCCGTTGCCACGCTTTGCGCGGCAACGGCATCACCGTGCCCTCGATGCCGTTCTGCTGCAGCACCGGCAACAGATCGACCACGCGAATTCGCGAACTGGCCGTCCGATGCGATTTAATCAAAAACAAAACTTTCATTTTCTAAACTCCGCTTCGCCATCAACATTCAGAGGTAACCTATCACCGGTTCGGAACCGATGCAATTCGCGGCGACGGAAAAGGACAATAATGACATCGCCGTCTTTTCCTTTACGCCGCCAGAATGGCAGCAAATCGGCGCCATCGTCATTGTAAATTGTTGTCGTAAAAACGGCAGCAACGCGAGAATTACGAAAAAAATAACGATTTTTTTTTGCATTTTACCTTTTTCCCGGTATATTTCATTGTTTTGCAGGCGTCTGGGGCAGAAATGGAAAACCTTGTGGAACAGCCGCTATCAGGGCCCGGGTAAAACCAGTATCGGACGTTGATACCGCTATTCCGCCAGTCATTTTTGCTTCCTGACGTTTCCTGCTGTCAATCATAGAATGCGGCGTTTTTTTACGTCGCCAATGGCGGGGACCGAAGTATCTTCGTGTTTCATCGCCACCAACAAAAGGAAATTATATTAATGTCTGAAGCAAAGAAAATTACTGTCGATCTCGGCAATGATTGCACCATCGAAATTTCCACCGGGAAAATCGCCCGGCTGGCCAACGGCTCCTGTGTCGTCCGTCAGGGCGATACCTCGGTGCTGGTCGCCGCCTGCTCCGGCACGGCGTCCCCGGATGCCGACTTTCTGCCGTTACAGGTCGATTACCGCGAAAAGTACAGTGCCGCGGGAAAATTCCCGGGCGGCTACATCAAGCGCGAAGGTCGTCCTTCCGAAAAAGAAATTCTGACCTGCCGGATGACGGACCGCCCGATTCGGCCGCTGTTCCCGGAAGGGTTCTACGATGAAGTCCAGATCCAGGCGTTGACATTGAGCGCGGACGGTCAGAACGACCCCGATGTTCTGTGCATGCTGGGCGCGTCGATGGCGCTGATGTTGTCGGATATGCCGTTCCTCGGCCCGATCGGCGCCGTGCGCGTCGGCTATGTCAACGGTCAGTTCGTGGCCAATCCCACGCACGAGCAGATGAAGGAAAGCACCCTCGAACTGATTTACGCCGGCAGCGTGGACAAAGTCATCATGATCGAAGGCGAAGCGGGCATCGTACCCGAACAACTGCTCACCGATGCCATGTACTTCGCCAACGAAATCATCAAGAAGCAGGTTGCCGCGCAGTTGGAACTCCAGGCCACGGCCGGACGGGAAAAGAAAGAACCCACGCTGCATCTGGTTCCGGCGGCAGTTCAGGCGGTGATTCAGGATCACTGTCAGGGAAAAATCGACGAAGTCTGTCTGATTCCGGGCAAAGCCAACCGGACGGTGGCCCTTGAAGAACTGCTTAAGAGCACCATCGAAGCCGCCCGCGCCGCGGTGACCGATCTCGACGACAATCAATTGGAAGTGGAAGTCCGCAAGGGCTTCGACGCGCTGGTGGAAAAAACCATTCGCAAAGCCATTCTGGAAAAGGGGTACCGCCCCGACGGCCGCGGCGTCGAAGATATTCGTCCGCTGGCGGCGGAAGCCGGAGTCCTGCCGATCGTTCACGGCAGCGGGTTGTTCACCCGCGGGGAAACGCAGGCGCTGGTCATCACCACCCTCGGCGGCGACAAGGATACCCAGACCAGTGACAACGTTTCCGGCGAAGGCACCGAAAAACGTTTTTATCTGCATTACAATTTCCCGAATTTCAGCGTCGGCGAAGTCGGCCGCATCTCCGGTCCGGGACGGCGCGAAATCGGTCACGGCAACCTGGCGGAACGTTCGGTCAAGAAAGTGATTCCGGCCGACTTCCCGTATACGGTGCGGTGCGTTTCCGAAATCATGTCCTCCAACGGTTCCACCTCCATGGCCAGTGTCTGCGGCGCCACCTTGTCGCTGATGGACGCCGGCGTGCCGATCTCCGCTCCGGTAGCGGGCATCTCCTGCGGGCTGATCACCGGCGACAATGGCGAACGGCTGTTGCTGACCGACATCATCGGCGCGGAAGACCATTACGGCGACATGGACTTCAAGGTCTGCGGCACCCGCGAAGGAATCACCGGTTTTCAGCTCGACCTCAAATTGCCGGGCATTCCGATCGATCTCCTCGCCCAGGCCATGGAACGCAACAAGACCGCCCGACTGAAGATTCTCGACGTCATCGAAAACTGTATTGCCGCACCGCGCGCCGACATTCACCCGAATGCGCCGCGGATGGAAATCATCCATATCAATCCGGAAAAGATCGGCGCGCTGATCGGCCCCGGCGGCAAGAACATCAAGGCGATCACCGAAGAAACCAAGTCGGAAATCGACATCAACGACGACGGCACGGTCAAAATTCTCGCCGCGAACAAAGAAGCGTTGGAAAACGTCAAATACCGGGTTGAAGCCAGCACGGCGGAAGCGGAAGTCGGCAAGGTCTACCGCGGCGTGGTCAAGGCCACCCGCGACTTCGGCGCGTTCGTGGAATTTCTGCCCGGGCAGGAAGGTCTGCTGCACATTTCCGAAATGGCCAACTACCGCGTCAAGCAGGTGAGCGACATCTGTAACGTCGGCGACAAGGTCACGGTCAAGGTCATCGACATCGACCAGTCCGGCCGGGTTCGCCTCAGCCGTAAGGCGGCGTTGGAAGAAATGGAATCCTAAGCCGATTTCATGACGGAATCAAGATAAAAAAACGGGCGGCCGGATAATCCGATCGCCCGTTTTTTTTATGGCAGTGTCGCCGGAAGCAACCGTTCCGACGACAACAAGGAAACCCGGCTCAGGCGTCCTTGATGGCGCCGAGCAGAGTCTGTTTGTCCTGTACCCCGACAAACTGGCTGACAATGTCGCCGTCTTTGATGACAAAGATAGCCGGAATGCTGCGCACGCCGAATTTGGCGGCCAGTTGCGGCGCTTCGTCCACATTGACCTTGCCGACGACCACGTCATCGCCGACTTCCTTGGCCACCGCATCGATGACCGGTCCGAGCATCCGGCACGGACCGCACCATTCCGCCCAGAAATCGACCAGCGCCACTTTGCCGGCAATAGCGGCGGCGAAATTTTCCTGATTGAGATGTAAAGTATCACCCATGTTACCGTCCTCCGAGGTTCTGTCCTTGCTATGGCAAAAGTGTCTTTTGCCTCTGTTGCGTATCATAGCGCCGATTGGAGCGATGTGCAAAAAAAAAGAATAAAATATCGGCAAATATCATAGCAATGTCAGGGAGACGTGCTAGAATATTGAGTTGAACTTTCTTACACCAAAAACACAGGTTATGTTGAAATTCAAATTCCGATTCAATCGCAAACGGCTGCTGGTTTACGCCTTGAAACTGGCCAAACAGTCCGGGACTCCGGAATGCGTGGCCAAAGGGGTGGCGCTGGGATTGTTTATCGGACTGCTGGTCCCGATGGGAGGGCAGATTCTGATTGTGCTGCCGCTGGCGTTCTGGCTGAAAGCCAATAAGATTACCGCCTGTGCCTTTACTATGGTTACCAACCATTTCACCGTTCTTTTCCTTTATCCGTTTCAATGCGTGCTGGGCAGTTACATTATCGCTTCGCCGCTGACCTATAAACGGGTGGAACAGCTCTTCATCGATTTTTTTAAAAGTCCCTCCTGGCATGAATTGATTTTAATGGGCGATGAAATCATCATTCCGTTTTTTGTCGGCGGGGCGCTGCTGGCGGTGACGTCCTCGGTCATCGGTTATTTCACCTCCCTGCGTCTGGTGCGTACCCTCCGCAATCGCAAGGCCAAACGTAAATTGGCGACGGAACCGCTTGCAAACCACTGCAATGAGCTATAAATTGTTCTTTTCGCAACGACATTATAACAGCAAAGGTTTTTTCACTAAATGAAACTGACTAAATACGGTCTTAGGGAATGGGGCGGCAGCGGTATTATTGCCGTAATCGTCATCATTTTGGGCGCATTTGTCGCCATGAAATGGAATTATGCCGCGGGAATCACTCTCGCCGTCCTGGCCGCCGTGATCTGGCTGGCCCTGGCCGCATTCTTCCGCGTCCCCCACCGGATCATTCCCGCCGATCCCCGGTTGATCCTGGCCCCGGCCGACGGCGTGATACGCGACATCGAACTTATTGCCGGCAATGATCTGGACTTTCCCGCCGGGCATGACATGATCCGGATCGGTATTTTCCTGTCGGTTCTGGACGTCCATCTCAACCGGGCGCCCGCCGACATGACGGTGCAATATAAGAAATATCGTGCCGGCCGTTATCTGGACGCCCGCCATTCCCGCGCCTCCAAGGAAAACGAAGCCATGCTGCTGGCCGGAGAGGCGGAAATTGCCGGTCGACGCTTTCCGATCGGAGTGCGCCAGATCTCGGGAGCCATTGCCCGCCGGATCGTCTGTCCCGTGGAACCGGAATGCCGGTTGGAACGGGGGGCCGTTTACGGGATGATCAAATTCGGGTCGCGGACGGAGCTCTATCTCCCCGCCGCCACGGAATGTTCCGTTCGGGTCAAGATCGGGGACCGGGTTTATGCCGGGACCTCGGTGATGGCCGAATACCATCCGGCGCCGGAACAGTAGTCTCTCATGGAGTATCGATAATCGTGGTTATGAAAAAATATTATTACCGCAACCTGCTGGCCAACAACAAGTGGTTGAAGAAGCTGCCGAATTTCCTGACCATCTGCAATTCGCTGTGCGGTTTTGCCGCCATTCTCTACACGCTGCATGTTTACGACAACAACGGCGGTTCCACCGCGGCGTTGACGGTCAGCGCCTGGATCATTCTCTTTGCCATGGTTTTCGATGCCACCGACGGTTTTGCCGCCAGAATTTTCAATGCCGCCAGCATGAAGGGACTGCAGATGGATTCCCTCTCGGACATGGTTACTTTCGGCGTGGCCCCGGCCGTCATGGTCGCAGTCATGGCGCACCGCATGAAAGTAACCGACACCCTCTTTACCACCAATGACTATATCATGATCTGGGGCATTACCGGCATCTACATCGGCTGCGCCGCCCTTCGGTTGGCCGCCTACAACGTCAATGCCATCTGGCCGTCCGGCAACCATGACAGCAACTATTTCACCGGGCTGCCCTCTCCCGGCGCCGCCGCCGCGGTGGCCAGCATGATTATCTATATCAACAACACCTCCGGCAACATCCGCCACCTCACCTATATTTTACCGCTGTACGCCGCCATGCTTGGCTTCCTGATGATCAGCAACATCCGCTATGTTCACGCCGGCCGCTGGTTGCAGACGGTCAAGCGCAACCGCCGCCGGCTGCTGCTGCTGTTTCTGATCGTGATCACCATTGCCGTCTGGCGGGAAAAAGGCGTTATTGTCTGGATCAACATCTATATCGTTTCCGGACCGCTGGCGGCACTGTTGCGACGTACCGGCATCATGAAAAAGAAAGCCCCGGCCACGGGACATTAACGGGAGTACGCCACTATGCATTACCTGATTACCGGGGGAGCTGGATTTATCGGGGGCCATCTGGCCGAATCGCTGATCGCGGAGGGACAAACCGTAACGGTTATCGACGACTTGTCAACCGGCCTGATGAGCAATATCGCCGCGTTGGAATCCCATCCTCGTTTCCATTTTTGCCGGGAAGACATCATCAGCAGCGCGTCGCTGGACGATGCCGCCCGCGAAGCCGACGCCATCATTCACCTGGCGGCCGCCGTCGGCGTCGAACTGGTCGTTCACGATCCGGTCCGCACCATCATGACCAATGTCCACGGGACCGAATCCGTACTCAATGTCGCGGCCAAATACCGCAAACGCATCATGATCGCCTCCACCAGCGAGGTCTACGGCAAATCGACCCGGGCGCAGTTCGCCGAAACCGACGATCTGCTGATCGGCTCCCCCTTCAATTCACGCTGGTCCTACGCCTGCAGCAAACTGTTGGACGAATTCTTCGTCATGGCCTATTTCCATCAATACCGGTTGCCGGGCACCATCGTGCGCTTCTTCAACACCGTCGGTCCGCGCCAGACCGGACGTTACGGGATGGTGATCCCGCGGTTTGTCGCCGCGGCCCGTCACCACGAACCACTGCAGGTCTACGGCACCGGCCGTCAGACCCGCTGTTTCTGCCATGTGGCCGACACCATCCGCGCCGTCAAAGCGCTGATCCTGCGGGATGACACCGCCGGCATGGTGTTCAATATCGGCAGCACCGCTTCCATTTCGATCGAAGATCTGGCCCGAAAAGTCATCGCCCAGTTGGGAAGCAATTCGCCCATCGTCAGAATTCCATATGAACAGGCCTATGAAAAAGGCTTCGAAGACATGCTGCACCGCGCCCCGGACACCGCGCTGATCCGGAAGGTTATCGGCTGGCAACCGGAAAAATCGCTGCAGGAAATCATTGCCGACGTCCGGGAATCCCAGGACCGGACCGAAGACGGCGAGTAATTTCCACCCCGAAAATCCATCCGCCGCCATGCCGGTTCAATCGCGGGACAACAAAACCACGGCCGTGGCGGCAATGCCCTCTTCCCGGCCGCAGAACCCCAGTTTTTCGGTCGTGGTAGCTTTGACGGAAATCCGATCCGATTCCGTACCGAAAGCCGCCGCCAGCATTTCCCGCATTCGCCGGCGGTATGGCAACAGTTTCGGCTGCTGGGCCATAATGGTCACATCGAGATTTTCGAGTTGCCAGGGCTGAAAACATGGCGAAGAGAGAATATGCCGCAGCAAGCCGATACTGTCGGCTCCGGCGTACTTCGGATCGTGGTCGGGAAACCACTGGCCGATATCGCCCAGGGCCAGCGCGCCCAACAAGGCGTCCATCACGGCGTGAACCGCCACGTCGGCGTCGCTGTGGCCCGCCAGACCGCGGTCATGCGGAATGTCAACGCCGCAAAGAATAAGTTTCCGTCCCGCCGTCAGGCGGTGTACATCGTAGCCCTGCCCGATCCTGAATCTGGTCATTTTGCTCCCCTGCTGCAATTTCCCGGTTTCCATGCTTTATGGCATATTATACACCGGGAATCGCGCCGGTCAAGACCGCGGAGGAGAGACTCCTCGCCGCCATTGTGCGGCAGGAACCGGAGAACACATCCGCGGGTCCGTGTTCCGGCCGCTGTAACGCCGACCGGAATAAGGACGGGAAAAACCGCAAAAAAATCTTTCAAAAACTTGCAAATAGTTTCAAAATGACGCATATTATCACATTTACCGCCGATCGGCAGAAGCAATGGATCGGGACAAAGTGACGGCAGCAACGATCAACCAAACCGATGATGAATTCAGACGAAAAGCAGAGCATGGGCAAACAAAAGCGAAAACTGTTGTCTCCCGAACGGGAAAAATTGATTCTTCAGGCCCTGGGCGATGAAGTAAAGACCATCGCCGAACTGACCCAAGGGCTGGATGTGTCGGAAGCAACCGTGCGGCGCGACCTGCAATCCCTGGAGGAAAAGGGCAAGGTTCGACGCGTTCACGGCGGCGCCATCCGGATCAAATTTCCCCGGACGGAACCGATATTTTCCGAAAAAGCCGCCTTTCATGCCGAAGAAAAGAACCATATTGCCGAACTGGCGCTCTCGTTCATCGAAGATAACGACACCATTTGTCTGGACGGCGGCAGTACGGTGTTGGCACTGGCCAAAAAACTGGAGCGCAAAAATCACCTGAACATCGTCACCAACTCGATGATGGCCGCCGCGCAACTGATGGAAACCGGTCACAATCTGATTCTGATCGGCGGCGAATTCCGGGCGCTGAGCCGAACTCTGGTCGGTCCGCTGACCGCCGATATCGTCAATTCGCTCCATATCGACAAGGCCTTTCTCGGCACCATCGGCTTTACCGCCGAAGAAGGCATCTCCACCACCGACCCCAATGAAGCCTATACCAAAGAACTGATCATGCATCGCGCCCGCAAGGTCATCGTACTGGCCGACAGCAGCAAACTGGGAGTGACTTCATTCGTCACCAGCGGCACGATCGACGATATCGATGTTTTGATCACCGACGCCGGAATCCCGGCGGAGATCGAAGAGGCGTTGCGTAAACGTAATATCGAGGTGGTCTATTAACGCAAACCAGGTGAAGCAACAACGAATTTTTCGGGCGGAAGATCAAGCAATTTGATTATTGATAAATTAAATCAACCGACAATTTCAGTCAGGCAAACAAGGAGTTTCAGTAAAAATGGGCAATTATTTCAGTGATTTGGGTCCGGATTTCAAAAAGCGGACCATCAAACTTCAGGACATTCCCGGTTATCAGTACAGCGGCACCCTGGCCGACGAATACCGGAAAAAACACCTTTCCAAAGCGGAAATCGCCGAACTGCTGGAATCCATGCTGGTCATCCGCGAGTTCGAGGAAATGATCCTCAAGTGCCGTACCGGCGCTTACGAAATCATCAGTGATTACGACTATCGCGGCCCGACTCACTTGTCCATCGGTCAGGAGGCCACCGCCGTCGGCGCCTGTTCCCTGCTGAACGTGGCCGATATGATTACCTCCACCCACCGCGGCCACGGCGACTCCATCGCCAAGGGCTTCCATGCCATCAAACACATGAGCGAAGCGGAACTCAAGACCCGCTGTCCCGAATTCGCCGCGCTGTCCGGATCCCAACTGCAGGAAGCGGTGCTTGAAGACCACATGTTCCGTACCATTGCCGAACTGTTCGGCAAGGAAGCCGGTTACGGCAAGGGCCGCGGCGGCGGCATGCATATCGCCGACTTTCGCGTCGGCCACCTCGGCGCCAACGCCATTGTCGGCGGCGGCGTTCCGATCAGCACCGGCGCGGCCATGAGCTGCCGCATCGATGCGGACATGAAAGGCCAGGTGGTCTGCTGCTTCGCCGGCGACGGCGCTTATTCCAACGGCGTCGTGCTCGAGTCGCTGAACTGGGCCGCTCAGGACCAGTTTACCGGTCCGATTGCCGAAACCCAATACGGGTTGCCGGTGATCTACTGCATCATCAACAACCACTTCGGCATGACCGGCCGCGCCGACGGCGAAGTCAACGGCATCGATTACATGGCCCGCCGCGCCGCCGGCTTCGACAACGAAAACATGCACGCGGAAGTGGTCAACGGCATGGACGTCCTGGCCGTACGCGACGCCATCGCCCGCGCCAAAAAGATTTGTCTCGACGGCAAAGGTCCGGTTCTGCTCGAATTCGACACCTATCGTTACTACGGCCATTCGCTGTCCGACCCGCGTAATGAATACCGCACCCGCGACGAAGAAGCCCGCTGGAAGGAAGTCGATCCGGTGGACACCTTCAAAAAACGTATCCTCGACGCCAACATCATGAACGCCGCGGAAGTGGCGGAAATCGAAACCCGCGTCGCCGCCCGCAACGCCCGCGCCGCCCGCCGCGCCGCCGATGCCGCCGATCCGGATCCCGCCGACGTCATCAAATACATGTACACCGATACCGCCTGCGACACCGTACCGGAAAAATACCGGCAGGTCAAAGTCGAAGGCGAACTGCCGAAGGTCAAGCGTGACGCCGAAGGCCGGATCAACTACCGCGACGCCATCAAGGAAGGAATCATGGAAGAGATGCTGCGTGACCGGCGCGTGGTCCTCTACGGCGAAGACGTGGCCGAATACGGCAATGCGTTCAAGCTGACCAAAGGACTGCTCGAAGCCTTCGGCCGCGACCGGGTTTTCAATGCGCCGATCTCCGAAGCGTGCATCTGCGGCACCGCCGTCGGCATGGCCATGACCGGCTATCGCCCCATCGTCGAACTCATGTATATGGACTTTGCCCTGATGGCTTCCGACCAGATTTCCAACCAGGCCGCCAAATGGCACTATATGACCGGCGCCTCCACCACCGTCCCGCTGGTGGTGCGTTGCAGCGTCGGCGGCGGCAAGGGTTACGGCGGCCAGCATTCGCAGTCGCTGGAATCGATCTTTGCCCATATCCCCGGCACCTACGTGGCCTATCCGTCCAATCCGTATGACGCCAAGGGATTGATCAAAACCGCGATCCGCGACAACAACCCGGTGGTCTTCGTCGAAGGGCAGTTGCTCTACAACGTCAAGGGCGTAGTGCCGGAAGAAGATTATCTGGTGCCGTTCGGCCAGGCCAACGTCATCCGTGAAGGCTCCGACGTTACCCTGGTCGTCTGGGGACCGGCGGTCAACGACGCCCTCAAAGCCGCCGATATACTGGCCGAGGAAGGCATCAGTGCCGAAGTAATCGACCCGCGGACGCTGGTGCCGTTCGACTGGGATACGGTATTCGCCTCGGTGCGGAAGACCGGTCGTTGCGTCGCCATCAGCCAGTGCGTCGACATCGGCAGTTTCACCAGCGAAATCGTGGCGCGGATCATGGCCGAATGTTTCGATTATCTGGATGCGCCGGTACTCAAGGTCGGGGCCAAAAACGGCATTGCGCCGCAGGCCGTCACGCTGGAAAAGGCATTCCTGCCGAAACCGGAAGACATGGTTGCCGCGGCGAAGCAGTTGTTGTAAGGCGATTTCGCGTTGGGACGGCCCCGAACCGGGGCCGACCGCCGCATTCACCCGCGCGAAAGATATCAAAACAGAGGATTTCATTATGGCAACGAAAATACCCGTACCCAAACTCGGCCAGTCGGAAGAGACGGTAACCATTGACAACTGGCATGTGAAAGAAGGCGATCAGGTCAAGAAGGGCGATATCCTTTTTGAAGTTGAAACCGACAAAGCCGTGCTGGAAGTCGAATCGCAGTTCGAAGGCACGATTCTCAAGATCATCATTCCGGCCGGCAAGCCCGTTCCGGTGATGACCACCTGCGCCATTATCGGCGAACCCGGCGAAGAACTTCCGCCTCTGGATGAAGTTCCGGCCGTCAAACCGGCTCCGGCGGCCAAACCGGCTCCGGCGGCCAAACCGGCCCCGGCTGCTCCTGTAACAGCAACCGGAGGAAGCGTCCAGAAGAAAGCAGACAGTACAAAGCGTTTCGAACCCGCCACGGCTTCTCCTTCTTCTGTCGCTTCTCCGGCTGTTTCTCATCGGCCCAACCCCACTCCCCGGGCCAAAAAATTCGCGGCCGATTACCTGATCGACCTCGATCGCGTCCCGGGAACCGGCGGCCAGGTCGGTCGCGTTACCGAAAAGGACGTCAAAGACTACCTGGCCTCTTCCGGTTACCACGATAAAAAGATCACGCCGGCGGCATTCAACCTGGCCAAGACCGAAAAACTCAGTCTGCTCGACCTCGAAGGCAGCGGCGACAGCGGTCGGATCACGCTGGCCGACGTCAAGGACGCCGCCGCCGAACGCCCGCAGGAAATGAGCACCATGCGCAAGATCATTGCGCAGCGCCTGACTCAGTCGAAACAGACGGTGCCGCACTTCTATGTTACCGTCAGCGTCGACATGTCGGATCTGCTGGCCCGGCGCAAGCAGCTCAAGGACGAAGGCATCAACTACAGCATCAATGTTTTCATCGTCAAAGCGGTAGCCGCCACGTTGCGGGAATTTCCGCTGGTCAACGCGTCAACCGACGGCACCGTCGTGCGCCGCAAGAGCAAGATCAATGTCGGCGTGGCCGTCAGCGTCGACAACGGCCTGGTGGTGCCAGTCGTGCGTCATACCGACCGCAAAGCGTTGGATGAAATCCACGCCGAAATCGCCGAGCTGGCCGACAAGGCGCGCCGCGGCAAACTTACCCCCGATGAAATGAAGGGCAGCTCCTTCACCATTTCCAATATGGGCATGATGAACGTCGAATCCTTCGGCGCCATCATCAACCCCGGCGAAGGCGGTATTCTGGCAGTGGCGTCCACGGTTCCGACTCCGGTCGTGAAGGACAATCAGATCGTAATCCGGAACATGATGAAGATCACCATGAGCGCCGACCATCGCATCGTCGACGGTTCCATGGCAGCGGAATTCGTCAATGCGATCAAAGCCAAACTCGAAGACATGGCTTTCTGGGACCGGGAAATCTGATTGTCCCAGTCCCGATTGTTTCCATGGCGAAAAAAGCGGCAATGAGGTAATTGCCGCTTTTTTTCTGTTTTGATTTGCCAAATTCCGACAATTCTGATAATATATCATGGTTATGTCAATTCAAACGCCAACAAGAGTAACGAAGTTATGAAGCTTTCCACCAAATCCCGCTACGGCCTGCGCGTCCTGCTGCAGATTGCCGCCGATTCCGCCGAAAACCGGGTGGTGCCCGGTCATAAGCTGGCAGAAAAACAGGCCATCTCCGAACCGTATCTGGAACAGATTATGATCCCGTTGAAAAACAGCGGTATCGTCAGTACGGTACGAGGCTGCCGCGGCGGCTACCGGCTCAACCGACCGGCGGCCGCGATCAGCGTGCTGGATATCATCGAATTGTTCGAAGGCGAGTTCGGCCTGGTCAAATGCCGTGACGGCCAGCATGTCTGCGCCCGCCGCGATCATTGTGTTGCCGCACGGGTCTGGCAGGAGCTTTCCGGCGCGTTACGGGAAAAAGCCCGCTCCATCAACATCGCCGCCCTGGCCGAAGAAGAAAAGAAATACCATCAACCGGAGTTTATCATATGAAAGATTATCCTGTCGTCAGCGCCGTCACCGGCCACACCCCGTTGGTTCGCCTGGCTCATCTGCCCGGCCTATGCAGCGGCAACATCCTGTGCAAACTGGAATTCTGCAACCCCGCCTCCAGCATCAAGGACCGGATCGCCGTCAATATGATCGATGACGCCGAAAAACGCGGCGTACTCCGCCCCGGCGGGACGATTATCGAGGCCACCAGCGGCAACACCGGATTGGGACTGGCCATGACCGCCGCCGCCCGCGGTTACAAGTTGATTATTGCCATGCCCGAATCGATGTCGCGCGAACGCCGGTTGCTGATGCAGCAGCTCGGCGCCAGACTGGTGCTGACCGAAGCCGCCCGCGGCATGGCCGGCTCCATTGCCAAGGCCGACGAACTGGCCGCCGCGACGGAGAACTGCTTCATGCCGCGCCAATTTGAAAATCCGGCCAATCCGGCCGCCCATGAGTTGACGACCGGACCGGAAATTCTGCGCGATACGGCAGGTCGGGTGGATATTTTCGTGGCCGGAATCGGAACCGGCGGCACGGTCAGCGGCGTTGGCCGGGCGCTGAAAAAATTCCGGTCCGACATTGAAATATACGGCGTGGAACCGGACGAATCGGCCGTTCTCAGCGGCGATAAGCCCGGCCCGCACGGGATTCAGGGCATCGGCGCCGGATTCAAACCCAAAACCCTGGATATGGACGTCATCGACGGTATCATCCGCATCCGCAGCAACGATGCCATTGCCACCGCCCGGGAACTCGCCGCCGTCGAAGGCATTCTGGCCGGCATCAGCACCGGAGCCAACATCAAGGCGGCACTGCTGCTCGCCGCCCGACCGGAAAACCGCGGCAAAAATATTGTCACGGTCGCCTGCGACACCGGGGAACGCTATCTCTCCACGGCGCTGTTCGCGGAATAACCACAACACCGGCAAGGCCGCGTTCCCATCGCGATTCCGGTTAATCCAGGTCGAATTCGGAACGGGCCTTGCGGTTCATCAATTCCTCCAGCGCCTGCCGCGGATCCTTGTCGTGGTAGAGAACTTCGTAAATCTGACTGATGATCGGCGTCTCCACACCGTGGTCAACCGCCAGCTGATGGGCGCTTGCGGCCGTTTTCACCCCTTCGGCCACCACCATGCCCATGTCGCGGATGATGTCGGCAACCGCGCGACCGCGGCCCAGTTCTTCGCCGACATGGCGATTGCGGCTGTGCCCGCTGGTACAGGTGACAATCAGGTCGCCGATGCCGCTCAGGCCGGAAAAAGTCCGGTCGTTGCCGCCGAGCGCCCGTCCCAAACGTCCCATTTCGGCAATGCCGCGGGTCATCATGGCGGCTTTGGCGTTATCGCCCAGCTTCATGCCGTCGATCACCCCGGCGGCAATGGCCATGACATTCTTCAGCGCCCCGCCGAGCTCGACGCCGATCACGTCGCTGCAGGTATAAATTCGAAAACGATCGGCCATGAAATGGTTCTGAACGATCTCCGCCAACGCCGGGTCCGCCGCCGCCGCCACCACCGCGGTCGGGGCCTGGTACACCACCTCCTCGGCATGGCTCGGTCCGGAAAGAACCACATAACGGCATGAGCCCAGGACATCGACGCAAACCTGACTCATCCGTTGCAGCGTTTCCACTTCGATGCCTTTGGCCACATTGACCAGCAAATGTTGTTCCGGTCGAAAGAACGGCCACAGTTTCTCCAACGTCGACCGCATATATTGCGACGGCGACGCCAGCACCAGAATGGCCGCACCGTTCACCGCCGCCGCCATGTCGCTTTCGAGTTTAAGCGCCGGATGAAGTCGCGGTCCCGGCAGGAATTTAACATTTTCCCGGGTCTTTTTCATGGTTTCGAGATAATCGGGAAACGGGCCCCATAAGGTAACCTCGCGTCCAATACCGCACAGATGCTGCGCCAG
Source organism: Victivallales bacterium (assembly GCA_028691155.1). Lineage (GTDB taxonomy): Bacteria > Verrucomicrobiota > Lentisphaeria > Victivallales > SZUA-371 > SZUA-371. Next base: position 943 of record JAQUZV010000008.1, on the reverse strand, counting down.
AGCCGTGCCCCAGCCGCCGTCACTCAAAACCGTGATCTTCATTTCGTTTCTCCTGCCCGACCCCGCTCGAAACGGCTTTCCGTCCCGGCCATCAGGCGTTTAATGTTGCTGCGGTGACGAAAAACGGAAAGGATGGCCAGTACGGTCAGTAGAATCAGTATCGGCACCGGTAAAACCTGAATTCCGGCCAATGAAAACAGCGTTGCCGCCAGCGGCAGAATCACCGCCGCCGCAATACTGGCCAGCGAAACATAACGGAAAGAATAAAAGAATGCCGCCCAGACCGCACCGGCCACCAGCAGCGGATAAGGCGCAATGGCCAACAGCAGTCCGGCACTGGTGGATACCCCCTTGCCGCCACGGAACCCGATAAAAACACTCCAAATATGACCGGCAACCGCCGCCGCCGCCGCCGCAATCACGCCCCAGCCGCAGGGATCGGCCACCAGCCCGTGAGCAATGACCGCTCTGACCGCCAGAATCGGAAGAAATCCCTTGCCGAAATCGAGGACAAAGCACCAGCGTCCCCAGCATTTGCCCAGCACCCGACGCACATTGGTCGCCCCGATATTGCCGCTGCCGTGCTCCCGGATATCGATGCCGTGAACTTTGCCGATCAGCAGCCCCCAGGGAATCGACGCCCACAGATAAGTAACGGCGGCAACCAATCCGACCCAGATCAAGATATTCATAGTTTTACTGTCATTCCTTTCCGGCTTGTCATCATCGGTAAACAATACCCGGTTGTCGCACTTTTGCAAACAGATTTCCGCTTTTTTCCGCTCCGGAGGGACCTTCCGCGATTGGTTTTTTCCCGATTCGCCGCTATAATAAATTTTTCCGGCGGCAACAGCAAAGAAGGCAATAAAATGAAAAAAATCCGTCTCATGGCGGCAGTCAGTGAAAACTGCGCCGATCTATTATATGCATCCGGGTTCATGGC